>CADEDX010000577.1 GCA_902826195.1 uncultured Bradyrhizobium sp.
GATCGCGTCACCGTGGCATTGAAGCACAGCAAGATCTACGCAAAGGACTGCGCGGAATGCGAAACGCGGGAGGGGATGCTGGACCAGATCGAGCGCGTCATTTCGATCGACGGCGCACTCGATGCCGATCAGCGCCAGCGGCTGATGGAAATCGCCGACAAGTGCCCGGTGCACCGGACCCTGAAATCGGAGATCCGCATTGTGACAAAGGCGGCGGATTAGGCCGTCGCCAGCGGTCGCACGCGCAGCGCACCGCGCAGGTCGACGGCGGTGCCGAGCAGGATGCCTGCAAACGCGATCAGCGATGCCAGCGCCAGCGTGGAAAATCCGGTCAATCCCTGCCCGACCGAACAGCCGAGCGCCATCACGCCGCCCGCGCCCATCAGCGCCGCACCGCCGCCGGAGCGCAGCATGTGGCGCGGCGACTGAAAGCCTTCGAGATGGAAGCGGCCGGTCAAGAGCGCCGCGACGAAGCTGCCCGCGAATACGCCGAACACTGTGACGATGCCAAAGTTCAGCGTCGATCCCGTCGACAGCATGACATATTGCAGCGCATCCGCGATCGGCGCGACGAAGGTGAGCGAGGTGACCGGCACCGGATTGAAATCATCCGCACCGAGATAGCCGGTGGCAAACCATCCGGCCGCCACCAGCAAGCCAACCACGAGGCCGGCCGAAACCTGACCCGGCGAGCGGCGAAACGCGGGATGCGCGAACGCGAAAATGATCAGCGCCGCGGAAATGATCGAAGCCGCCAGCATCCGCGCTCCCGTCGCGTTGAATCCCGCAGCCGCAAGCAAAGCGGGCAACGAGTTCGCGGTTGCCGTCGTCTGCGAAGCGCCGACCATCGCAATGCGCGCCGGCGCGATCAGGCCTTTCAGCGTCATCTGGGCCACGATCGCCAGCACGACGACGACCAGGAACGAGCGAAGGTTGCCGCGCCCGAGCAGAACCAGCGCGCGTGAGCCGCAGCCGTTCGACAGCACCATGCCGTAGCCGAACAGCAGGCCGCCGCAAAGCATCACCGGTGCCGAAAACGACGGCTGAAGATAGATCGACTTGCCGATGTCGACAAAACCGGCGGCGGCCAGCAATTGCGTCGCGGCGACTGCAACGCCGATCGCCAGCGCATAGGTGCGCACCAGCCGCCCGTCGCCGTCGGCCCAGAAGCCGCGGAGGCTGCTTAACAGGCAGAAGCCGCTCAGCAATCCGATCGAACCATAGACCAGCCCTATCAGCAGTCCGCTGACGATCACGATATTATTTCCGTCCAGCACCTGGTTTTCCTTGTTCGATGGCCGCGTCGGCGGACCGCACCGAATAAATAGGAGTTGAGTTTCGAGCCGCTCATACGTTGCAAGCATGGGCGCGTCCACGCCGCGCAGAGGCATAGAATTAATCTCCACGGCCGCAGGAATCTGCGAAAAAAGATACTGTTTGGGTGGGAGACTGTAGAGATTCGTTCCGCCGGGCTCAGGGCCTCAAAATGACCCGATCGCGCGATGATCCCGCGACGGCGACGAAAGCCGCCTTCGCCTGCTCCAGTGGATAGATCGCATTAGCCTTGATCGGGAACGGCTTCAGATGACCGCTGGCGAACCCAGGCCCCAGTTCCTTCAGCACCGCGCCGGTCGCGATCGACGACAGGCCGAGCGTATCGATGCCCACATAGGTGTGCTGGCCGCGATAGAATTCCAGGATGTTGAACGGCACGATGCGGTCGATCGCGGCGATCAGGATCTGCCGCCCGCGCAAGGCCAGCGATTTGTGCGCAGCCTCAAAATAGGGATCGCCGACGGTATTGAACACGATGTCGGCGCCCTTGCCTCCCGTCAACTCGCGCACGCGCGCCGCGACGTCGGTCGCCGACGCGTCGATCACCTCGACCTGCGAATTGCTGTGCCCCTCATAGGCTTCCGCCTTGCGCACGACGCCGATCACGCGCGCGCCATGCCAACTCGCGATCTGCACGGCCGCCTGCCCGACTTTGCCGTTCACCCCCATGACAAGCACAGTCTCGCCGGCCTTCGGAATACCCGCGCGGCGCAGGCCCTCCATCGCGGTCACGAACGGCACGCCGATTCCGGCGGTCTCTTCCCAGGAAAGGCTGCTGGGCTTCTCGACCACCGCGTCCGCCTCGACCACGAGATGCGTGGCGTGGCTGCCGTCGCGGCGGATGCCGAGATCGCCGGACGAGCCGAACACCTCGCGCCCGATCCACACTTGCGAACCGCCGATCACGATGCCCGCATAGTCGCGGCCCGGCGTGCGCGGAAACACCGCATAGGGCATCAGCCCGGTCGCGGCCTTCACGTCGGACGGATTGACGGCCGCGGCCCTGACCTCGATCAACAGGTCGTTGTCGGCGCGCGACAGCGCGTGGCTCTCGACCACGGGAGAAATCGACGCGGCGTCGACCGCCTTCGCCGACAGGCGCACGCAGCGGGCCTGGATGGATCGGACATCGGACTCTTTGGCAACTGGCATCAGGGTTTTCCGCTGGCTCTCGCGCAGCAGGGGTTACCCTTTCGGCCGCTTGTCGTAAACCCGTTTCGCCTTGCCGAGCGAGCGTTCCAGCGTGTCGGGGGCGACGGCCCTGACGCGGGCGGTGATGCCGATGGTGTTCTTGATGAAGATCGAGACCTTTTCGGCGTGCGAGTCGAGACCGCCGCTGTCCCAGCTTTCGCGGCGGGCCTCGGCGAGCACGGTCATCTCGTCCATCCGCCCTTCCCGCGTCAGTTCGATGATGAAATGGCCGCCGCACCAGTCGGTGGCCAGCAATGCCTCCTCGATCTGGGTCGGGAACACGTTGACGCCGCGCAAAATGATCATGTCGTCGGAGCGCCCCGTCACCTTCTCCATCCGCCGCATGCCCGGCCGCGCCGTGCCCGGCAGCAGCCGCGTCAGGTCGCGGGTGCGGTAGCGGATGATCGGAAAGCCCTCTTTGGTGAGCGAGGTGAACACCAGTTCGCCCTTCTCACCGTCGGGCAGCACGGCGCCGGTCTCGGGGCCGATCACCTCGGGATAAAAATGATCCTCCCAGATGTGCAGCCCATCCTTGGTCTCCACGCATTCCTGCGCGACGCCAGGGCCGATCACTTCCGACAGGCCGTAGATGTCGGTCGCATCCATGTCGAACGCCTGCTCGATCTCCAGGCGCATCGCGTTGGTCCAGGGCTCGGCGCCGAAGATGCCGAACTTCAGCGACGATTTTCTAGGGTCGAGCCCCTGCCGCTTAAACTCGTCCAGGATCGCCAGCATGTAGCTCGGCGTCACCGTGATGATGTCGGGCCGGAAATCGTTGATCAGCTGCACCTGCCGCTCGGTCATGCCGCCGGACACCGGCACCACCGTGCAGCCGAGCTTTTCGGCGCCGTTATGCACGCCGAGCCCGCCGGTGAACAGGCCGTAGCCATAGGCGTTGTGGATGATCATGCCGCTGCGCCCGCCGGCGGCGCGGATCGAGCGCGCCATCACGTCCGCCCAGATGTCGATATCGCCCCTTGTATAGCCGACCACGATCGGCTTGCCCGTGGTGCCCGAGGACGCATGAATGCGGACCAACTTTTCGCGCGGCACCGCAAACATCTTGAAGGGGTAATTGTCGCGGAGGTCCGTCTTTGCCGTGAACGGAAATTTCGCGAGATCGGCAAGCTGCTTGAAGTCGGACGGGTGCACGCCGGCCGTGTCAAATGCCTTGCGGTAGTGCGCGACGTTATCGTAGGCATGTCCCAGCGACCAGGCGAGGCGCTTGGTTTGCAGCGCCATGATCTCGTCGCGCGAGGCGCGCTCGGCCTCGTCCAGTTCGGCGCTGTAGCCGCTTCCGCTGGATTTCAGTTTTGCCATGGCCATGACGCGTTTCCCTCCCGGCTATTTTTCTGTGTTGTCCGTGCCCGGCAACCACGTTCCCGCAATGGTGCGGGAGTGCCCCCGAAACTCGGCGATCACGGCGTCCCCGGCGCTGACACGCACGTCATAGATACCGGACCGACCGCTGCGCGAAACTTCACGCGCCGTCGCCACCAGCACGTCTCCCAACTTGCCGGGCCGGATGAAGGCGATGTCGCATTGCGCGGCCACCGCGCGCTGATTGTGCGAGTTGCAGGCAAAGGCGAAGGAGGAATCGGCCAGCAGGAAGATGAAGCCGCCATGGGCGATGCGCTGGCCGTTGACCATGTGCGGCTGCACCGTCATCGTCAGCACGGCATGGCCAGCCTTCACCTCGACAATCTTCATGCCGAGGCCCTGGCTGGCGTCGTCTTCCTTCCACATCGCGTCCGCGCAGGCGCGGGCGATCTCGTCGGGCGAAAGTGCCTTGTTCATGGCGCGCTGCCCGCGCCGCAAGACGGTTCCACGTCGTTCTCTCCCTGTATGGATGGGCCCGTTCGGCCTCTGTCGTTCGTTAGTGTCGGATCGAAGCACCGGAGATGTCAACGAGCCCGCAAATTCTTTAGACGTGGTCGTAATCCACAACCACCTTATCCGAGCACGGCCGCGCCTGGCATGTGAGGATGTACCCCGCCTTCAGCTCCCAC
>CADEDX010000578.1 GCA_902826195.1 uncultured Bradyrhizobium sp.
TGGTTCAAAAGGGTTGGATCGAGATCCGGGGCAAGGATCAAAAAACGGAAGCCAAGTTTACCGAGGCGGGTATTAAAGCGACGCGGTCGCTTATTTGAGCCATCCGCCGGCTCGTCGAACTAGGGCTGAGGCGAAGTCCAAAGGTTGATCTGTACAATCCATCCCCATTCGAGGCGGCTTTCACCGAGACGACTTCCGATCTAAAATTACCTGCAATGGCTCGGAAGCATGAATTGATGATAGGTACTGGATCGCCTGGCCGTAACGTTTGCATCGGTGAACGCCAAGCCGGCATTCTTCTACAATCACGATGCATCGATCGAGAATTTCTTTCGCTCGCTCGTGCTTCTGCCGCGACTGAAGGATGGCGCCTTTCACCCGGTCGTCGTGCAGGGATGGACGCTGAGTTACGAGATGTTTTTCTACTGCCTGCTGGGCGTGCTGATGGCAGCTGGTCTTCGGTGGCGCTTGATCGGGACCTGCGCCACGCTTCTCGTCTTTGTCGGAATTGGTCAATTATTGGATCTTGGCTATATCGGTGCTTTTGCCGCGCCGATCGTGCTGGAATTTGTGGCGGGGGTTTTGATCGCCTACGTCGCCGGCCGACTGGAATTTTCACTTGGCACCATCGTCGTGGCGTTGCTGTTGGCCATCGCCGGCTTTGTTGCTTCTCAGACGCTGATCGCCGATTGGCCGCGCGTTCCGAAGTGGGGAGTTTCCGCGGCGTTACCGGTGATTGCTGCCGTCGGTCTCGAGCCCTGGTTCCGAAAACATCCGGTTCGCGTGCTGGTCTATTTCGGCGAGCCTCCGTATTCGATCTATCTCTAGCATGCCTGGGTCGGCGTCGTGATGACCGGCGCGCTCCTCAGACTGCCGATCCCGGCACTGCTCCATCCGGCGATCGAGGCCGTGATGATGCTTCTGGCAAGCTGTCTGCTGTATAGCGTTATCGAACGGCCGCTTCCGGCACTCTTTCGACGGCGTGCTGCAACGGTCCGGGCCTGATTTATCGCGTCCAGGTGGCGCGCGCCAGGCTGACGATCCTCAACGAGCATCTCACGGTTTGCTATTCCCGCGACAATTAACGGGCTAATGTGAGCACCCGCTCGCCGCGGGCTCGAGCGCTCTTCACACTTTTTGCGAAGATGGAATGCGCGGCTACACGCCGAAGGAGAAGTCGGAGATAACCACGGGTGTCGTGACGGCGCTTGTGATCGTGGCGTGGCTCTTCGTCATCGCGCTGGCCATGCTCTCCACGGCATGATCGCCGGCGCCGCTTACGGAACTCTGTTCTGCAACCGCGACACACCAGGAACTTTGTTCTCCTCCGGAGAACAACGGAGGCGCTCGGCGGGATGCTCGGCGAAAAATGATCTCTCAACTACCCGGTTTTTTGCGGAGGATCGGCGCGCCGCCACCCAAAAGTTGCCTTGCGACTCCGGACACAACTAACACCAGATTAAGTTCGGCCCGTAGCCGCGACATCACAGGCTTGTTCCGTTTCGAGATCGAGCGCGCTTCTGTTCTGCCGGCAGGCATCTGGCAACGTCGGCGGAACTTTGTTCTACTCCGGAGAACCACTGCCAGCAGAGTTCCCGTTCATGACCGATAAGCCATCGCGCGCCAACGGCGCCCGCGTCCTCGCCGACCTCAACGCGCTGCGCGCCATCGGCGCCTACAAGACCGGCGTTCACAAGCCGACCTTTTCCGAACCGCACACCCAGTCTTTGCAATGGCTGGTGCAGCGGCTGCCGGAAGCCGGCCTTGCCGGCGAAATCGACGGCATCGGCAACATCCTCGGCACCAGCACGAAGCCCGGACCGAAATTGCTGGCGGGCTCCCACCTGGAAAGCCAGAACCACGCGGGCTGGCTCGATGGACCGCTCGGCGTGGTCTATGCGCTCGAGGCGGCCCGAATCATCAACCGCGATCCGGATATCGACGGCGCCGTCGAAGTGGCGTCATGGTGCGACGAGGAAGGACATTTCGGCCACTTCCTCGGCAGCCGCTCCTATGTCGGAGGCGTCACCGAGGCCGATATCGACGCGGCGCGCGACCGCAACGAGGACAGGAGCCTGGGCGAGGCGCTACGCGAGGCCGGCCTCGCCGGCCGTGCCCGCGCGTTGTACGAACGCGGGCGGCATGTCGGCTATCTCGAGGCCCATATCGAACAGGGCGAGACGCTGGAAAGCAGTGGCCTCAAGATCGGCGTCGTCACGTCCATCGTCGGGATCTGGCAGTACCGCATCACGTTCACCGGAGAACAGAACCATGCCGGCACCACGCGGATGGCGATCCGAAAGGATGCCGGCCTCGCGTTGGCCCGTTTTTGCGTCACCATCGACGAGCGCTTCCCGGCGGCCTGCGGCCCGCGCACGGTATGGACCACCGGCCGCATCACGCTCGATCCCGGCGCGCCGAGTATCATCCCGGGCGCAGCGGAAATGCTGTTCCAGATCCGCGACGACAATCCGGCCGTGATCGCGCGGCTGGAGGATTTGCTGCACGCGATGGCGGCGGAGGTCGACCGGCAGGGCCGCTGCAGCGTCGCGGTGGAGCGCCTTCGCACCGGCGCGCCGGCGCTGATGGATGCCTCGTTCCAGCAGGCCATCGAACAGGCCAGCGCCGCCATCGCCGGCGGCAAGTCGCTGCGGATGCCGAGCGGCGCCGGTCACGACGCCCAGGTTCTCGCGACCGTCATGCCCTCAGGCATGCTGTTCGTGCCCTCGATCGGCGGCATCTCGCACCATTGGACCGAGAACACATCAGATGCCGACATCGTCACCGGGGCCGAGGTGTTTGTCGAAACCTGCCGAAGATTATTGATGCAGTAGCGAAATCCGGACGGCGCCACCGGCGCGATGGTGCACGGCGCAACGCGCAGGGGACGACATGGCCGCGGGCAACAAGCCGACCTCTTCGATCCGGGATATCCCCGCGGGCGTATGGATCCTCGGCTTCGTCTCGATGCTGATGGATATCTCGTCCGAGATGATCCACGCTTTGCTGCCGGTCTATCTGGTGACCGTGCTTGGCACATCGATGGTGACGGTCGGCATCATCGAGGGCGTTGCCGAAGCGACCGCCGCCATGACCAAAATTTTCTCCGGGGCGCTGTCGGACCGGCTCGGCAAGCGCAAATGGCTGGCGGCCGCGGGCTACGGGCTGGCAGCCTTCACCAAGCCGGTATTTCCGCTGGCGCCGAGCGTTGCCTGGCTGGTGGCGGCGCGTTTCGTCGACCGCATCGGCAAGGGCATTCGCGGCGCCCCGCGCGACGCGCTGGTGGCGGACCTCTCGCCGGCCGAACTGCGTGGCGCGAGTTTCGGGTTGCGCCAGTCGCTCGACACGGTCGGCGCCTTCACGGGTCCCCTGCTCGCCATCGCCCTGATGTGGTGGACTTCGGACAACTTCACCGCCGTGTTCTGGTGGGCCGTCGTTCCCGCCTTCCTCGCGCTGGCGCTGATCGTGTTCGCCGTGCATGAGCCGGACCGCCCGCAAGCGCTGCGCACGGTGCGCAATCCGGTCAGCCTCGCCGAAATCAGGACCCTCGGACCGGCCTATTGGTGGGTGGTGGCGGTGGGGAGCGTGTTCACGCTGGCGCGCTTCAGCGAGGCATTTCTGGTGCTGCGCGCGCAGAATGTCGGGGTGCCGATCATGCTGGTGCCCGCCGTGCTCGTGGCGATGAACGTCGTCTACGCCCTGGCGGCCTACCCCGCGGGCGTCATCTCGGACCGGGTCGGCCGCACGGCCATGCTGGCGGGCGGCATGATGCTGCTGATCGCCGCGGACGGTGTGTTGGCCGTGCTGCCGTCGATATCGGGCGTTGCGCTCGGCGTCGTGCTGTGGGGCCTGCATATGGGGCTGACGCAAGGTTTATTGGCCGCGCTGGTGGCCGACACCGCGCCGGCCGAACTGCGCGGCACGGCCTACGGATTCTTCAACCTTGCCGGCGGCGTGGCGATGCTTGCCGCCAGCATCATCGCAGGCGCCCTGTGGGACATCGCGGGGCCGCAGGGAACATTCCTGGCCGGGGCCGGCTTTGCCCTGGTAGCCCTCGCGGGCCTGCTGGCGGTGCATAGCAGGATCACCCAGACCACCTAGCCTTCGGGAAGCCAGGGTTCCCAGTTCAGCTTGGCGACAAGGAGTCGCGTCGGACTTTTCTTGCAAACGACTGAATTTGCGACCATTTGAACGTTCGACGATGTAAAGTTTTTCGCATGTTGTTGCTACAGGCCCTCCCCACCTCGATCGGCGTCGCCGCCATTGCGCCGGCGTTGTTGGTGCTCTGGCTCGTCATCGCCGCCGACGAGCGCCCCGGCCCGCCGACGCGGGTATGGCTCGCTTTCCTGCTCGGCGCGGCCAGTATTTCCCTGCTCGGCATCGCCCGCGCGCCGTTCGCTGCGATCCTCGCGGTGCCGGGAAACCCATGGATGACGCAGGGGCTGCGCTCGGTGTTCGGCGTCGCCGCCCCCGAGGAGATCGTCAAAATTCTCGTGATCGTGCTGGTGTCGATGCGGCGGCGTAATATA
>CADEDX010000579.1 GCA_902826195.1 uncultured Bradyrhizobium sp.
AGCAGATGGGCCTGCAGGGCGTCGATGGCTTCGGGGCTTCGCTGCACAATGCGATCGTGATGCCCTACATCGTGCACTACGGCACGGAGGAGCAGAAGAAGCGCTGGCTGCCGCGGATGGCGTCAGGCGAGCTGATTTCGGCGATCGCGATGACGGAGCCAGGCGCCGGATCGGACCTGCAGGGCATCAAGACGACGGCGAAGAAATCCGGCAACGGATACGTCATCAACGGCTCTAAGACGTTCATCACCAACGGCCAGATGGCCAACCTGATCTGCGTGGTGGCGAAGACCGACCCGACCAAGGGCGCCAAGGGGACGTCGCTGCTGTTCGTGGAGACGGACGAGGTCGAGGGCTTCGAGAAGGGGCGCAATCTCAACAAGCTGGGCCAGCCGGCGCAGGATACATCCGAGCTGTTCTTCAACGAGGTGAAGATCCCGGCCGAGAACCTGCTCGGCACGGAAGAGGGGCAGGGCTTCATCCAGCTGATGAGCCAGCTGCCGCAGGAACGGCTCAACATCGCGGTGCAGGCCATTGCGACGATCGAGCGGGCGCTGGAGCTGACGATTGCCTACGTCAAGGATCGCGGCGCATTCGGCAAGAAGATCATCGATTTCCAGAACACGCAGTTCACGCTGGCCGAGTGCAAGACCGAGGCGACGGTGGCGCGCGTGTTCGTCAACCACTGCATCGGGCAGCACCTGCAGGGCAAGCTCGATGCGGCGACGGCGTCGATGGCGAAATACTGGACGACGGATCTCGAGGGCAAGATCGTGGATCGCTGCCTCCAGCTGTTCGGCGGCTATGGCTTCATGGACGAATATCCGATCAGCCGCATGTATCGCGACAGCCGCATCCAGCGCATCTATGGCGGCACGAACGAGATCATGAAGATCCTCATCGCGCGGACGCTGTAGGCGAGATCGCATAGACTAGAGTGAATGAAAGCGAGCCCGCATGTCGGTCCACATTAGACTTTGGCTAGGCGAGGGGGCGGATTTATTTGCTGTTCGGAATCACGTCTTTGAAAAAGCCGGGTGCGACTTTAACGATTCACCGCCTCGCAATGGTCGGCAGGCGGACGGCGGTACGAACTTCACTATCGGCAATTCTCACAACCTGATCCAAATAAACGTTCTACCGATGTTTGGGGGGAAGGGCTTGAACCTTCGGCTGGGCTGCCGTGTTAGCTACACATTGAACGACAACTCGAAAGGCGACGCCTGGCTATTTGAATCGGTCGCTGCAAGCGTTAGCGCCATGCTGGCATTTCCAGGAGATGCTGTTCTCGCGATTCAACAGATTGCGGTTCTCTACCGAAAGGAAGAAGAAACATTCGTTGATCCAGCGTCAACAGGTCCTCTCGCGCGGTTTGTTTTGAATGAGTCGCTCGCGCAAGCGTGCGTCGATAAAGTGGTCGATCACCTCAGCCGCGCAAGTTCACCATTTCAGACCAAGTCATTTGAAGGGCTGGATCTGGGAGTATAATGATCGGGCTGACGCATACATGATAAAGTTGGCGAGTTGGCCTATGGAACAAGCGGCGGATTTCCTCGGCGAGACGGAGGCGCTCAGCGATCTGCTCGCGACGTTGCCGGATGCGGCCTTCGCGGAGGCGACGCAGTTCAAGGGCTGGACCGTCAATGACGTGATCCGCCACCTGCATTTCTGGAACCGCGCGGCAGGTTTGCAACTGACGGACGAGGCCGAGCTTGTGCGGTTGCTCGGCGCGATTGCGGGCGCGGGCGGAATGCGCGCGGTGGAGCGGTCGACGGTTCCGGAGTCCGGACAGGCGCTGCGCGCCGCGTGGCTGAGGACGGCGGGCGAGATCGCGGACATCTATGCGACGGCCGATCCCAAGGCGCGGCTGAAATGGGCCGGGCCAGACATGAGCGCCCGCTCGTCGATCACGGCGCGGCTGATGGAGACGTGGGCGCACGGGCAGGAAGTGTATGACCATCTCGGCGTCGAGCGGATCGATCACGACCGGATAAAGAACATCGCGCATCTTGGCGTCTCGACATTCGGCTGGACCTATCAGGTGCGCCGGATGGAGCTGCCCCCCGCGCCGCCTTTCGTCCGGCTGACGGCGCCATCGGGCGCCATCTGGACATGGGGCGAAGCGAGCGCGGCCAATTCGGTCACCGGCTCCGCCACGGAATTCTGCCAGGTGGTGACTCAGGTGCGCAACGTGGCGGACACCAGACTGGTCGTGCGCGGGCCGGTGGCAACGCAGTGGATGGGCATGGCGCAGTGCTTTGCCGGAGCGGCGGAGCCGCCACCAGCCCCCGGCTCGCGGTTTCGGAAGGCGAGAGCGGCCTGACGATGCCTTTTCTTCTGTGAGAGCGTCGCTACGGTCGCGCCTGCAGGGAGTTGCGCATGAGCGACCTGATCATCACCGAGCGTATCGGCCATGTGACGCGGCTGACCCTGAACAGTCCGGCCAGCCTGAATGCGCTGTCCGACGCCATGCTCGCGGCGCTCACATCGGTCCTCGGCGCACTTGCGGATGATCGCGCGACGCGGGTCGTCATCCTTCGCGGCACAGGCAAGGCGTTCTGTGCCGGGCATGATCTCAAGGAGATGCAGGCTGCGCGTCAGACGCCCGACAACGGCGCCGCGTATTTCCTGGATCTGTTCACCCGCTGTGGGGCAATGATGCAGATGATCCCCGCCTTGCCCCAGCCGGTGATCGCCGAGGTGCACGGCATTGCGACTGCTGCTGGCTGCCAGCTGGTTGCAAGCTGCGACATGGCGGTGGCGGCGGAAGGAACGCGGTTCGGCGTGAACGGCGTCAATATCGGCCTCTTCTGCTCGACGCCGATGGTGGCCCTGTCGCGCAATGTGCCGCGCAAGGCCGCATTCGAAATGCTCACCACGGGGGAGTTCATCGACGCAGCGCGAGCGCGGGAGCTGGGGCTTGTGAACCGCGTGGTTCCGGCGGCGGAGCTTTCCGGAGCGACGCTGGCGCTTGCGCAGGTGGTGGCCGGCAAGCTCACGGCGGCGGTGAAGATCGGCAAGCGCGCGTTCTACGAGCAGGCGTCCATGAGTCTGGCTGACGCCTATGCCTACACAGCGCGCGTGATGGCGGAGAACATGATGCTGGCCGACACGGCCGAAGGCATCCAGGCCTTCATCGACAAGCGTCATCCAGAGTGGCGAGAGCAATAGAGCAATGGCTGCCCCGCCGTTCGACCGCCGCGACCTTTCCGGACCGTTCGACATCATCGGCGATGTCCATGGCTGCTGCGACGAGCTTGAAGATCTGCTCGCGCTGCTCGGCTATCGCGTCGATTGGCAGGGCGAGGATGTGCACGTCACCCCGCCTCCCGGACGCACACTGGTGTTCGTCGGCGACCTTGTCGATCGCGGGCCGCGCACGCCGGATGTGCTGCGCATCGTGATGAGCATGGCCGAGCAGGGGACGGCTCTGTGCGTCGAGGGTAATCACGACAACAAGTTCGTGCGCTGGCTTTCGGGCGCGAATGTGAAGCCGGCGCACGGGCTGCAGGCGTCGATCGACCAGATGGCGGAGCAAGATCCGGCGTTTCGTGCGGCGGTGCGGAAATTCCTGGGGTCGCTGCCGCCCTATCTCTGGCTCGACGGCGGGGCGCTGGTGGTGGCGCATGCGGGGCTGAAACAGGAGATGATTGGCAAGTCCGGCGGCAAGGTGCGGTCATTCGCGCTCTATGGCGACACGACCGGCGAGACGGACGGTTTCGGCAATCCGGTGCGGCTGAACTGGGCGCTGGATTATCGCGGTGACGCGGCGGTCGTTTACGGCCATGTCGCGGGCCCCGATGTCCAGGCGATCAACAATACCTGGTGCATCGATACGGGCTGCTGCTTTGGCGGCGCGCTGACCGCCCTGCGCTGGCCGGAGCGCGACCTGGTCAGCGTTCCGGCGCGGAAGGTGTGGTTCGAGCCGACGCGGCCGCTGGCTGATCGAATTCGATAGTTGATCTGGCTTGACGGCGTCTGGTTCGCGGTTTCCTGATGGGGGAAACATCGAGGGAAACGCGCCATGAAGACTCGCATCACGGAACTGTTCGGCATCGAGCACCCGATCATCCAGGGCGGCATGCACTATGTGGGCTTTGCCGAGATGGCTGCGGCTGTTTCCGAAGCGGGCGGGCTGGGGATCATCACCGGCCTGACGCAGAAGACGCCGGAAGGCCTGCGCGCGGAAATCCGCCGCTGCCGCGAGATGACGCAGAAGCCGTTCGGCGTGAATCTCACCTTCGTGCCGTCCCTGACGCCGCCTGATTATCCGGGCTTCGTGCGCACCATCATCGAGGAAGGCATCAAGATCGTGGAGACCGCCGGCAACAATCCGGTGCAGGTGATGCCCTTCTTCAAGGAGGCAGGCGTCAAGGTGATCCACAAGTGCACGTCCGTGCGCCACTCGCTGAAGGCCGAGAAGATCGGTTGCGATGCGGTGAGCGTCGATGGTTTCGAATGCGGCGGCCATCCGGGCGAGGACGATGTGCCGAACTTCATCCTGCTGCCGCGTGCAGCG
>CADEDX010000580.1:0-1307 GCA_902826195.1 uncultured Bradyrhizobium sp.
TCGATGATCTTGCGGATCTCGGCGTTCAACTTGACGACGATGTCCTTCGGCATGTTGGCCGGGCCGAGATATCCCTGCCATGAGGTGATATCGAAACCCTTCACCGTGTTGTCCATGGTCGGCAGATGCGGCAACAGAGCTGATGGCTTCTTTGTCGTGACGGCAAGCGCCTTCAGCGCCTTGGCGTTGACGTGCGGCAGGCCGGTCGGGACGTCGATGAACATCATCGAGACGCGGCCGGCGATGACGTCGGTCAGGGCCGGCGGAGAACTCTTGTAGGGGACATGCAGCAGGTCGATGCCGGCGAGCCGCGCAAAGGTCGCGCCGGATACGCTCGCCGAAGAGCTGCCGCTGGCGTAGGAGTATTTGCCCGGCTCCTTCTTCGCCAGCGCGATCAGTTCGGCCACCGAGTTCACCGGGATGTCGGGATGGATCACCAGCATGAAGGGCAGGTCGCCGGTCCGCGCGATCGGGGTGAAGTCCTTGATCGGGTCGTAGCTCATGGTTTTCAACAGATACGGATTTGCCGAATGCGTCGTGTTGGTGGTCACGAACAGCGTGTAGCCGTCCGCCGGGGCACGTGCGACGAAGCTGGCCGCGATTGAGCCGTTGGCGCCGGCCTTGTTCTCGATCACGGTGCTGACCCCGAGCGCGGTGCCGAGTTCCTTGCCGATCAGGCGCGTCGTGGTGTCGGTGCCGCTGCCGGCGGCAAACGGCAGCACCAGCGTGATGTTGCGGTTCGGGTAAGGCGCTTGCGCTGCGGCCGTGGCGATCGTCGCCAGCATGAGGGGGGCCGCCGCGGCGTACCGGTACCGTTTCCATAACGCGAACATGTAGTTGTTTCCTCGTTTGTTTTTGGGGTCGATTGGCCGGCACGCTAGCCCGCCGGGATCGAAAGGGGAAGCCGGTAGGACGCCGCGCCGCAGGTCGGTTCAGGGCTTCTTTGCCGAAGCCCGCCTGGACGCGATGACGACGCCGGCCAGCACAAGCGCATAGCCCACCAGATGGAATAACTGCAATCGTTCGCCGAGCAGCAAGATCGCCATCGTGGAGCCGAACACTGGCACCAGATGAAAGAACGGCGCGGCGCGGTTGGGCCCGATCAGCGCCAGCCCGCGGTTGAAGAACATATAGGCCAGCGTCGAGGGGAAGATCACCGAATAGGCCAGCGTCGCCATCGAGATCCCGTCGAATTTCAGCGTTGCGCCAGTGGAATATTCCCAGATCGAAAACGGCACCAGCATCAGGGCCCCGCAGCAGGTGGTGAACGAGATGAGCGACAGCGCATGCGTCACCGGCCGCCGCGG
>CADEDX010000580.1:1407-4505 GCA_902826195.1 uncultured Bradyrhizobium sp.
GCCTCGGTATATTGCAGGGCCCAGTAGGAGATCGCGTTGTTGTAGGCAAAGCCGACCAGCGACAGGAACAGCATCATTGGCAGATGGGCACGCAGCACCGGCCAGTCCTGCTTCAGATGCGGCCAGGCGAACGGCAGCAGGATCAGGAAGGTCCCGATCCAGCGCACGCAGGACAGTGTCAGCGGCGGCACGTGGCCGGCAACATGGCGCGCCAGCACGATGTTGCCCGCCCAGAACAGGGAAGTCAGGGTCAGCAGCAGATAGGGCTGGTTGTTCAGCCACCTGAGCGGTTGGAGGGCAGGCGGCGCTGATACAGGCTGGGTCATGGTCGCGGGCCGAGATTGGCCGGATTTTCCGCTGCGCGACAAGTCCTGCGCATGCAATGCTACAATGTCCAGGAATTGTCGCGAGGTACGCCGATGGCGGTGGATTTGCTGAACGTGAAAGGCCTGCAGGCGCTCGATCCATCGGCGCCGGTGGTGATGGTGAACCTGATGCGGTTTCGCGAGCGGTCGCTCGACGGCGACGGTTCGGGCTGGGACGCCTACCTGCGCTACAGCGCGCTCACGGTGCCGATGATCAAGGCGCGCGGCGGCACGCTGCTGTGGACTGGCGATGCCAAGGCGGTCGCGCTGGGGACGGAGGCCGGCAATCAATGGGACTACCTGGCGCTGGTGTATTATCCCGCGGTGTCAGCCTTCATCGACATGATGACGTCGGACGATTACGAACAACGCTGCGATCCCCACCGCACCAACGGCTGCGCCGAGCATTTGATCATCGCGACGAAGGAAGCCTACAGCAAGTTCAAGATGGGGTGAGGTAGGTCAAAGTCCACCGCTGTCATGCTCCGCGAAAGCGGGGCACCCAGTACGCCGTGGCGTCTCGGCTAAATCACGACGGCCTCTGGAATACTGGGTCACCCGCTCCAGTGCGCAATCGCGCACAAGGCGGGTGACGACATTTCATGCGCGGCGAGAGCTCAAAACTTCCGCACCAGATCCGGCGTGATCTCGCCAATCGAGCGAATACCCAACAGCGCCAGGTCGCGGTCGATTTCGGCTTTCAGCAGCGTGATCGCCCGCTGCACACCGGCTTCGCCCCCGGCGATCGCCGCATAGAGGAACGGCCTTCCGATCCAGACGAAATGCGCGCCGAGCGCCAGCGCCTTGATCACATCGGTGCCGCGGCGGATGCCGCCGTCGACCATGATGGTCATGCCCTTTGCCTCGGCTGCGATCTCCGGCAGCGTGCGCAGGCCTGACATGGTGTAGTCGAGCTGGCGTCCGCCATGGTTGGACAGCATCACGCCGTCGACGCCGCTCTCTCGCGCGATTCGTGCGTCCGCCGGCGACACCAGTCCCTTGACGACGAGCTTGCCCTTCCACCTCCTGCGGATCAGTTCAACGTGCTTCCAGGCGAGCTGGTCGCGGGCACCGATGTTGCGCATCAAATTCTTTGCCAGCACCGGCGGGCCGCGCTTGGCGTCCATGTTCTCGAAATGCGGCATGCCGAAATTCTTGACCGTGCGCGCCCAGGTGCCGAACAGCCAGTGCGGATGCGTAACCGTGTCCCAGAACACCTGCGGCGTGATCGCGAGCGGCACCTGAAAGCCGTTGCGGATGTTGTTCTCGCGGTTCGGCGGCACCGGCACGTCGGCCGTGACGACGAAAGTGTCGTAGCCCGCCGCCGCCACGCGGTCGACCAGCGGCTCGATCCGCTCGGGCAGGCCGGCGAGATAGGCTTGGTACCACGCCGCCTGGTTGGCGGCGCGCACGTCCTCCAGCGTGATCAACGAGGAAGCGCTCAGGATCATCGGAACGTTCTCGGCCTTCGCCGCCTGGGTCAGCACGATATCACCGCGATACGCGCACAGCGCCGAAGATCCCATCGGCGGAATGCCGAACGGCGAGGCGTAGGTCTTGCCGAACAATGTCGTCGTCTGGTCGCGGCCGGAGACGTCGTTGAGCACGCGCGGCACAAAACCGTATTCGTCGAAGGCGGCGCGGTTGTCGCGCACGGCCGCATCGGTCTCGGCGCCGCCGGAAATGTAGCCGTACAGGAATTTCGGAATCCGCCGTCGCGCCGTCGCCTCGAAATCGTCGAGCGAAAGATATTTCTGCAGATGCCGCGGCACGGTGATTTCGGCGCGGGTCACGGTGGCGAGCGGGGCGGCGGTGGTAGCGGTTGATCTGTCGAGCACGTCAGGCGTTTCCGTTTTCTTGGTTCTTGATTCAAAGCTAACGTCGGGCGGGCGTGGCCGGCGGGCTGGCGCCGAATTTACTGGTGCTGATGGACTGGCTGAGCTCGCCGAACATCTTGCGGGTGTCGGCGATGATGGCGCCGGACTTCTTGTCGAAGCTTTCGATCAGTTCGCGCATCGAGATCACGGTCGGCAGCAACTCGCCGCCATACTTGTCGCTGGCGAGACTGCCGAGAAAATCCTTGGTCTTGTCCAGCGCGCCGTCGACGGCGGCGATACCATCCTCGGCGGCCGCGATGACGCTGGTGATCTTGGCGCCGTTGCCCGACAGCGAGGCGGTGAAGCTTTCAAAATTTCGCAGCGTGTCCTTCACCGCCGTCTCGTTGTCGACGATGACCTTGTCGACGTTGCGCAGCGCCGCGCGGATCTTTTCCTGGGTGTTGAGCGTTCCGTCGGGATCGGCGGTCAGTTCGGGAATGCCGTCCGCGCCCTTTCGCGGCGGCGGCGCCTCGTCGGAGCCGCCGGTGAACGAGATCGCCGCGATCCCCGTCAGCCCCTGGAATTCGAGACCGACCTGGGTGTCGCTTTTCACCGGGGTGTTGCCGTCGATCATGGCGAGCGCGACGACGCGGCGCGGATGGTCAAGTTTCAGCGACACGACCTCGCCGACCCGGATGCCGGCGAAATTCACGCTGCCGCCCTTGCGCAGGCCCGAGGCCGAACCTTCGAAGATCACCCGGAACGCCGTCTTCTGCTTGGCGCTGATGAGCTTCTGATAGCCGAGCCAGCCCCCGAGCGCCCCGCCGATCAAAACTAGGGTCACGGTGCCGATCACTACGTTGCTGGGGCGTGGTCTTATGGAATGCTCTGTCCAAACGGGCCCGAGGGGTAGCGG
>CADEDX010000581.1 GCA_902826195.1 uncultured Bradyrhizobium sp.
CGCGGCGATGAAGTCTCTTTTTGACACGCTGAACATTGTTTACGTGGAGCAGGAAAAACGCGGATTCATCAAGCTGAACGCGATATCGCTCACGTTTACAGCCGGAGCGGTCGCATTCATTCTGGTCGCTATTGCAGCGGTCGCCGTGTTGCCGGTAGCGCTCACCTACATGGGCCTGACCAACTTCACAGATCTCCTGGTGCGCATAGCGAGGTGGCCGGCTCTCGCCCTCGGCCTCGCCTTTGCGCTCGCGCTGATCTATCGCTTCGGGCCAAGCCGCGCGGCCCCGCAGTGGCGATGGATTTCGTGGGGCAGTGTAGCAGCGGCGCTGCTGTGGCTCGCGGGTTCAGCGCTGTTCTCGTTCTACGCCGCCAACTTCGGCAATTTCAACGCGACTTACGGTTCACTGGGCGCGGTCATCGGATTCATGACGTGGATGTGGATTTCAGCGATCGTGATTTTGCTGGGAGCGGAGCTCAACGCCGAGATCGAGCACCAGACCGCGCGCGATACGACGACCGGCCGCCCGAAGCCGCTCGGTACACGCGGCGCTCATATGGCGGATTCGGTTGGCGCGGCGAAGGGATCGTAGGACTCAAGGCCGCTGCAGATAGCGGGTCGGTAAGAATGAATGACTTCTTGGATCGGATGAAGCGTAAACTGCGCGATGCGGTCCAAAGGTCCGGCCGTCCGGACCTGATGCTGGCGATCATCTCCGGCCTGATCGCGTGGTCATTGGTCGGCGCGTTACGAGTAATAGTTAGCGCGCTTCAGAGTTAGCAAGGTCGCAGAAAAGCCGCCCACTCGGCAAGGACGGGGCGGCTCCGGCTATTTAGTCAGCATCCGTCGCAATTTTGGCGGCCTCATCTTTCGGCTTCTACGTTCCGTCGACCGTAAACGCGTTGGCCTCGGAGGGCTTGCTGGTGTCCATGCCAGTTACAATGGGCAGATCACGCCAAACTGGTTTCTCGGTATCGAAGGCGACTGGGATTGGACCAACGTGCGTGCCAATGGCACCAGTAATCCAATCCGTGCCTTCGCGAATACCCCTTTGACTGACAATGTTTCCCTCGAAAGCAAGACCAACTGCTGGCAAGCTTGCGCGGCCGTCTGGGCTATGCCTCCAACAATTGGTTGATGTATGCCACCGGCGGCTTCGCCTTCGGCGATTTTGACCTGAACGCGCAGGTGAACTGCACGAACGTACCAGCATCACTCTGTCTGCGAGCATGGTGCTCAACTGGCATGACAGGGTGGGAAAACGGCACGCCGTCTACGAAGCAGTGGAGGGCGTGACATTCGCCGCAGCCTCAGCCAGGGCGCGAGACAGTTCAATCGCTTGACCTGCTGTTAGCTGGAAATCAACGCCTACAACACTCGCGATAATGACGTCAATTTCGTCCTCGACCTGCTCCACGATGATGGCATCCGATTCATTGAGGTCGATGACATAGCGCCCCAGGTCATCTTTTTCCATCGATGCAATTCTCCATATTCGCCGCCCATGATCGCTCTTCTGAGCAATTGACAGATCTCTGGGTTCCGTCACCGGAACCGCAGCGTAGTTTTCTCCGAGTCCCGTAGATGCACGGATGAGGGTTCGAACGATAATCTTTTGTTGTTGTGATAGGTCGACGGCTGCGCTCCGATTGCTGCGATCATGCACCCGCGGAGTTGCCTTGATAACCCTAACCGGACCACGTGGATGGAAAGACCGTTTTCGTACTTGACGACGATCCTCTCGTTCGAGGGACGTTGCGAATAATCCTCGAGCCGGACGGATATAAAGCAACCTGTTTTTTTGACGAGGCCAGTCTGCATGAAGCGTTACGGCAGCGCTCTCCCTTGGCCATCCTGCTGGACGTCAACCTTCCCGCGAGATCAGGGCTTGAAGTTTTGCATCTGAAAAAGCATTCGGTCCCGATTGTTATGATCTCCGGCTATGGTGACATCCCGACCGCCGTGGCGGCTGTGAAGGGCGGCGCGCTGGACTTTCTTCAAAAGCCCCTAAAGCGCGGCGAAGTTCTGAATCAGCTGAGAAGTATCGACACCGCAGTTTCACGCACTGACAAAACGCCCATTCAGCGCAAATTATCGGCGGATTTTCCGGGGCGCGAACGGCTGAGCTGCCGAGAACAAGACGTGCTTCGACTCCTTGCAACCGGATCGCTGAGTAAGGAAATCGCCTACGCTCTTGGTATCAGCTATCGGACAGTTGACGATCACCGCTCTAACATTTTGCGCAAGCTGGGCGTGAGGAACAGCCAGGAGTTGCTGATCGCAGTACTGAAGTAAGCGGCGGGGGCCGCGGTCCACTGCGTCAGTTCGGTTCCGCCTGCCCATGAACCGCGCGCGTTGCACGAATCTTCGGCTTGCCTCTCTGCGCTCGTTTCGCTTCACTTCGCCCGCAGGCCATTGCGAGCGACATCAGCTTGTGGTCACAGCGGCTGCCCTTGCTCCATCCCCTGCTGGCCCCCGTCGCGTCCTCCTGGTCGCGGCGGGGGTGCCGCTCAGGCGACGTCGGCAATCATGATGATGCTTGCCAGGGAAACAAGTACGGCTGCCGGCCGCGAAATCATCCGCGATGGCCTCACAGCGAAATCATTGACGATCGACGGGCAGTCACCCGCTTGGCACTCCCGCGCAATGGATCGCCGAGGACCATGCGACCTGCAAACTTCAATGCGCGGCCCGCACCTGCGATCGGCGCATGGTGGACATCCGGCTGGATACCCTGCCTCCCGGATCTGCCGTGGTCGACAATCGCCCGTCGCCTTGTTTGCAAGGAATGCGGCACCACGGAGGACTCTGTGAACATCGTGCCGAACTGGCATGACGGACCGCCGCGTACGTGCCATTCACCAGGCATTGGAAACCGCGAAACCTCGGCTTTGAAACTAACTTCCGGTCGACCCTTGGTCGACCCCGAAAAGGCCGCCCGTCGCCTGCTGGAGCACGCTCACGCCTTCGAAACTATTCAGGATGGCCGGATCTGTATCGAAAAGCTCAATGGTCCCTTCCTGTTCGACGACAAGGGTACGCCAACGCAGTACAGCGCCGGATCAAAGCTCGCCATCGAACGGGGCTGGCTGGAAATTCACGACAGCGGAACATTCGTTAAGTTCACGGCGGCGGGCGCCGACCTGATCGCCTGATAGCTAAGGCCGCAACCTGAAGAAAAGATCACTGACAACGCATCAGTGTTTTGTCCCACCGGCGCGCGCCAGTTTTTCGAGCTCTCGAGCGTGCTTTTGCATGAGGGCTAGCCATCGCTTTTCCTTTGGCAATGTCCAGTCGATCGACGAGAGCGGTTGCCCAGGATTGATGGTGGCAAGCAAATCGGTGAGGTCTAAAAACTCTCGCGTTTCGTCGACCGTTAATCCAATAAGAATACGGTTTCCGTCATCGTCTAAGGCGTAACTGCTAACATCAAAAATCACGCCTCGTCATAACGCCGCGCGAAGTTGGCGCAACGATTCGACCGATTTAACCTAACCGGTAAAGGTTAGCTGCGGTGTCGACCTAACGCATCTGTTTACTTTCAGCCCCGGAATTAACCAGGAGCGTCGATATCAAGCTTAATTCGTGAGTTTCGTTGCGGCGGAGAACAACTTATCTAGCGTGGCGGCAGTCGCGCAGATGGCGAATTGTCCAAGCCTGAGTACTGTGCGATTAGGAGCCGCTTCTTGTTCCCACGGGCGGCGGCTCCGCCCCTATTGAGAAAAGTATTGTTCATGCCTTGGTCGGTCCGTTTTGAAGATCCCATTTTTTGCCCGACGGCCGGAGGCCGCTCACGCTGAAGGATGCAGACGACTACACAACCAAGCTGCCGAAGAAGAAATTTGATTTGCTGGAATGGCAATCGGCGATCGAGGCGCTGATGCTTTGCAGCCGCGGCGGTCATGCGATGCTGGCGCGGATCGGTGTCATGCGGGCGCTGACCCGTGACGATGAGCGAGCATTCAATCCCGACACCAAAAGGCATCATTGGGGCAAGCCGAAGCTCAAGCGCGAACAATGACGTAAGAAATGCGAAAGGCCCGGCAGAAAGACCGGGCAAATCGGACAATATGATCGCGTCATGAAGCGGAGTTACCAATGCAGACGATCGCTAAGACCACGTGACTGAGCCCTCGGTGGAAATACGGATACTCAAAACAGCAGGCTGGCGTCTGGTTTTCGGAGCCGGTGGATGAGATCTGCATTCGCTCCGAAAAATTTGACCAAAAGATTGCGGTACTGCAGTTTGAAGCAGACGGCCCGCGCTCTCAAGCGGAAGAGACCGAGGCCTACGATCGATTCATCAACAGCGGGCAGTTACCGAGTCGATGACGCCGCCCTGGTCATACTCGACAAATATCGTACGCCCATCAAATCAGCGAAGCCTCCTTCTACGAGCGCTCGCTCGCAACTGATAAGGAAACTACACAAAACTTATCAGTTGTCATCTCACTGGCGACGGACAGGTGGTGTTCGAGCACGCCGCGAAGTTGAACTGGGAG
>CADEDX010000582.1 GCA_902826195.1 uncultured Bradyrhizobium sp.
AAGACCATCAAATGGACCGCCGACCGCGCCGACCACTTCATGGGCGACGCGCAGGGACGCGACAACGTCACCACCGCGAAGATGGCGCTCACCGAGGACGGCAGGTTCCTCGGCATGGACGTCGACCTGATGGGCGACATGGGTGCCTATCTCTCGACCTTCGGGCCTTACATTCCGCACGGCGGCGCCGGCATGCTGCCAGGGCTCTATGATATCCAGGCCTTCCACTGCCGCGTCCGCACCGTGTTCACCAACACCGTGCCGGTCGACGCCTATCGCGGCGCAGGCCGCCCCGAGGCGGCTTACGTGATCGAGCGTCTGGTCGATGCCGCCGCACGAAAACTGGGGCTGACGCCGGATGCGATCCGGCGCAAGAACTTCATTCCACCGAAGGCAATGCCCTACAAGACTGCGACCGGCAAGGTCTACGATTCCGGCGACTTCACCGCGCATATGAAGCGCGCGATGGAAGTCGGCAACTGGAAGGAGTTTCCCAAGCGCGCCAAGCTCGCGAAGAAGTCGGGCCTGGTGCGCGGCATCGGCATCGCCAGCTATGTCGAGGTCTGCGGCACCATGGGCGAGGAGACAGCCAATGTTGCGCTCGATCCCAATGGCGACATCTCGATCCTGATCGGCACCCAGTCTAGCGGGCAGGGCCACCAGACGGCGTATGCGCAACTCATCGCCGAGCAGTTCGGCGTGCCGCCGGAGCGCGTCCACGTCCTGCAGGGCGACACCGACAAGATCGCCACCGGTCTCGGCACCGGCGGCTCGGCGTCGATCCCGACCGGCGGCGTCAGCGTCGAGCGCGCCACCCGCGAGCTCGGCGCCAAGTTGAAGGAAATCGCGGCCGAGGCGCTGGAGACCAGCGCCGGCGACCTCGAGATCAGCAACGGCCTCGTGCGCATCGTCGGCACCGACCGCTCGATCAGTTTTGCGGATCTCGCCAAACGCCCCGGCGTCGATCCCTCTAAGCTAAACGCGAGCGCAACTTTCGCGCAGGCCGACGGCACCTATCCGAACGGCACGCATCTGGCCGAAGTCGAGATCGATCCGGCCACCGGCATCATCAAGATCGTCAACTACGTCATCGTCGACGATTTCGGCGTGACGCTGAATCCCTTGCTGCTGGCCGGCCAGGTGCATGGCGGCGCGATGCAGGGCATCGGCCAGGCCCTGATGGAGCAGGCGGTCTACAGCGCAAGCGACGGCCAGCTCGTCACCGGCACCTTCATGGACTATGCCGTGCCGCGCGCGGCCGACGGTCCGTCATTTCACTTCGAGACCCACAACGTGCCGTGCACGACCAATCCGCTCGGCGTCAAGGGCGCGGGCGAGGCGGGCGCGATCGGCTCCTGTCCCGCGATCGTCAACGCGATCATCGAGGGCCTGTGGCGCGAGTACCAGATCGATCACATCGATATGCCGGCCACCGCCGAACGGGTCTGGATCGCGATCCGTGAGGCGCAGAAAAGGCATAATCTCTGATATTTTGTCGCATGCGGAATGATGCGCCGCATGCGGGGTTGGCCAAACGGGCGGGCTCGCGACGGTCGCGGGTTCGCGCGCGTCATAGCCAAAAAGGGGACTAGCCAATGAAGCGTGTTTTGGTGGTAACGGGAGTCTTGTTGCTGAGCGTCGGCGCGGTCGTGGCGCAGCAGGATGTCGCCGTTCAGCAGCAGAACCTGATGAAGGCGCAGGGCAAGAACATGTACGGGGTATTGCTCAAGGTGGTGAAGGGCGAAACGCCGTTCGATCAGGCCGCAGTCAATGCCGCGCTCGCGGGGCTCGAGGCCGACGTCGCCAAGATCCCTACCGTTTTCACGCCGAATCCGAAGGTGGACGTGGTGGATGCGACCTTCGGGTCGTCGCAGAAGATCTGGCAGAACAAGCCTGACTTCGACGCGAAGGTGACACCCGTTACCAAGGCGATCGTGGACGCCAAGGGAACGGCCAAAGACGCCGCCAGCCTCAAGGTCGCGTTCGACGCCATCCAGGCCAAATGCACCGACTGCCACGAGACCTATCGCGTAAAACTCAAGTGAGCCATCGAGCAGCTGGAGCCTTGTCGGTCTGATCGAGCCAGGACCTTGGCTCCAGATTCTCGTTTGACGCGGTTTCCCTACGAACGTCAGCCGCTTCGCTCGAAAACGCCATAAACAAGGGGGCGGATGCATCGATGCGTCCGCCCCCCTCGTTAGTGGAAAGCGAGAGTGGCTTACTTTGTCACCTGACCGCAGATCTCGCCGTCAAGATTGGCATGGGGCCGCAAAAGCAATGACTGTTCAAAATTTCGTGGAAGCTTCTGGCGCAAAGTGTAGTCATATTAGCGCTTTATCGGTTGCGATTGTAGCAAAACCGGAGCTTCGGATTTTCGTCTTGAAGCGCTTTCTTCACGCCAACCGGCACCCGTATCGATCGAAAACGTTATCGCCACTCACGTAACTGACGACGGACCGCAAATGCTGCGACGAATTCTCCTTGGTTTGATCGTGGCTGCCGCAGGCGCCGGCATCTTCTGGTGGCTGACCATCCCGGCGGTCGTCGCGCCGGCTTCGCTTGCCGCTTACACGCCGAACGTCGCCAACGGTCTTGCCGTGTTCAACGCCGGCGGCTGTTCCTCCTGCCACGCCGTTCCCAGCCAGCCCGACCGGCTCAAGCTCGGCGGCGGGCTGGCCATGCCGTCGCCGTTCGGGACGTTCACCGTTCCCAACATCTCGCCCGATTTGACAGAGGGTATCGGCCGCTGGAGCGAAGCGGATTTCGTCACGGCGCTGCTCAAGGGGACGTCGCCGGACGGCCGGCATTATTTCCCGGCCTTTCCCTATGCCTCTTACCAGCAGGCCAGCGTCGCAGACGCCCGCGATCTCTTCGCTTACCTGAAGACGCTCGCGCCGGTGGCCGGCAAGACGCCTGACCACGACCTGCCGTTTCCTTTCAACATCCGCCGCAACGTCGGCATCTGGAAATGGCTGTTCATGGACGGCAAACCCTTCACGGCGGACGCCTCACGTTCGCCGTCTTGGAATCGCGGCGCCTATCTCGTCAACGGTCTCGGCCATTGCGCCGAGTGCCACAGCCCGCGCAATGTTCTCGGCGGTATCGTCGCGACGCAACGCTTTGCAGGCGGGCCCAATCCGGAGGGCGAGGGCTGGGTGCCCAACATCACCCAGAAGAGGCTTGGCGACTGGAGCGCGAAGGATATCGAATATTTCCTCGAAAGCGGGCAGACGCCCGACGGCGACACTGCGGGCGGATCGATGGCACGCGTCATCAGGAACACCTCGCAATTATCGCCCGGAGACCGTGCAGCGATGGCGGAATATCTGAAGTCGCTGCCGCCGGTCGAGGGGCCGCCGCGGTCCAGCAAGGCAAAGCAGAAAGAAGGTTAGTCTTGATGGATCGGTGCGAACTGCGCGCGATCAGGGCGTCAGGGCCGCGGTGACCGATTCGCGTCCGCGCCGTTCGGACAGGGCCGGCACGATCATCAAGGGCGGTCTGCGCAGAACAGGCGCCGCCGTCTTGGTTCGCTTCAAATCCGTCGTCCGTCGGGCCGCCGTGATGTCGGTCAGCGTGCGGTCGAGTGCGCCCTTCCGGTAGGGCACGACGCCACGATCGAAATCAGCGGTCGCGAAGTGCGGATAATACCGGATCCCCAGATTGTAGGTGAGGAAGGGTGGCACAGGTTGAAGGCGGCCGACCGGTACGGCAGGCTCCTTCGCAGCGGGTGCTGCAGCAGCACTGGCGCCTGCGGAGCCGGTCGTGATGTCGGCCTCGCGCCGGTCGCGCGGCTCTTCCTGTGCCGACGCGGCCGGGTGCAAGGCGGCAACCTCCAGATTGCCGCCGGCGGTAAGGCCGGCGATCATTTCAGCGGCGCTGGGCGCCTTGGAAAACAGCCCGAACACGGTGTAACCGCCTACCAGCACTGCCAAAACGACGCTTGCCGCCATCGTGTTGGAGGCAACCTTGCGCACGGTCTCATAGGTACGCGTCGACGGGAGCGTCTCCGGCTGGAGCGCAATGGCGAGCAAGTGGTCGTAGGTCGCGCGTTGGTCGGTATCCGTCAGGATATCGTAGGCGCGCATCAGTTCCCTGAACCGCACGTCGGCGTCGGGGTCGTCGGGGTTGGTATCGGGATGCGTGGCCTTGGCGGCCTTGCGGAAGGCGGTCCGCAACTCCTCCGCGTCGTCACTCGGAAGCGCGCCGAGCAGATCGTACAGCGTCCCCATCGGTGGTACTCGCGACTAAACCCCTTCGGAAAATCCTCCGCCGCGGAGCTTCCGGTTGACGACGCGATTATTAACAAAAAACATCAAGGCGGTAGAATGATGCGGATATGGCAAAAGCGTGCAAATCGGCCGCTATGGTAAACGGCCGAGCGAAACAAATCCCGGCGATAGGGCTGAGATTGCGGGCCTTTTGAACGAACTGGTAGTGGGGTACGGCATACGCTTCTCTGGGTTGCCGGCCGTCCCGTCATCGGAATGAACTGCATAT
>CADEDX010000583.1 GCA_902826195.1 uncultured Bradyrhizobium sp.
GCGTCACCGAGGAGACGACGACCGGCGTCCACCGGCTCTACCAGCTGGCCGAGAAGCTGCTCGAGGTTCCGATAGACCACGTTCGGACGGCACTTGATCTCGAATCATCGGAAGGCACGGTCGTTGCCGATAGTGTCGGCGAAACGCGCTGTATATTTCTAGCAGGTCTGCACCGAGCCGAGCGGGTCATTGCAGAGCGCTTGGCTAAACTTGCTAACGGTAGCCTTCCCTGGGCGGGCATTGATTCAGACAAGGCCTTGCCGTGGGTCGAGAAACGAATCGGGCTTGCTCTGGCCGAAAGCCAGGTAGCTGCCATTAGGCTCGCGCTTACGTCGAAGACCCTCGTGATGACCGGAGGACCGGGCGTCGGCAAGACCACCATTGTCAAAGGTATTTTGCGCATTCTCGCAGCGAAAGGCGTGGAGCTTCTGCTCTGCGCGCCAACCGGCCGCGCCGCCAAGCGTATGACCGAGGCGACCGGATGTGAAGCCAAAACCATCCATCGGCTGCTTGAAGTCGACCCAAAGACGGGCGGGTTCAAGCGTGGTGATGACAATCCTCTCGATTGCGACCTGCTGGTGATCGACGAAGCCTCCATGGTGGATGTCATGCTGATGCAGGCGCTCATGAAGGCTGTGCCTGCCACCGCAGCTCTCTTGATTGTTGGCGATATTGACCAACTTCCCTCCGTAGGGCCGGGCCAAGTGCTGGCGGACATAATCTCGCCTGGCTCCATACCAGTGGTGCGATTGACCGAGGTATTCCGGCAGGCCGCGCAAAGCCGCATCATCACCACCGCCCATCGCATCAATCAAGGCATCATTCCCGATCTCAGCCCGCCTGGAAGCGATAGCGATTTCTATTTCGTCCAAGCGGAAGAGCCGGAAATCGCGGTGCAGCGCATCGTCGAGCTGGTGAAGACCCGGATCCCCGCGCGCTTCGGTTTCGATTCCATTCGTGACATTCAGGTCCTGTGCCCAATGAATAGAGGCGGTGTGGGCGCTCGCTCGCTCAATATTGAGCTGCAAGCGGCATTGAATCCAGCGGGCGAGAAAAAGGTCGATCGCTTTGGATGGACCTTTGCGCCTGGTGACAAGGTCATGCAAATTCAGAACGACTACGACAAGGAGGTCTACAATGGCGACATCGGCTACATTGACGAGGTCGATCTCGACGAAGGCGAGCTTTTAGCCAGCTTTGACGGTCGCGCGGTTACTTACGCCTTTGGCGAACTCGACACACTGGTGCCCGCCTACGCAGCGACGATCCACAAGAGTCAGGGCTCAGAATATCCCGCCATTGTGATTCCGGTCATGACCCAGCATTACGCCATGTTGCAACGAAATCTGCTTTATACCGGTGTCACGCGCGGCAAAAAGCTGGTCGTGCTTGTCGGTCAGAAGAAGGCTGTCGCTATCGCTGTTCGGAATGTCTCGGGGCGCAGGCGATGGTCGAAATTAAATGAATGGCTGAGCGGCCCGTCACGTCAAGACACGGCCTGAGATATTCCCGTGGTCATGCTCTCCGACAGCGGGCAAGCGGTCCCCAGTTTGCGCCGCTATTGTGACGGATTGTGACTCCGACATGCCTTTGAAGCAAGTTGGCTTTGATCCTAAAGGGAAATTCAAGCATAGAGCCTTGCACCGTCAAGGATGGAGCGTGATGTTCAAATGGCAGGCTGACGGATCCACTCATTGCTTTGAGGCAATTATTTTAGTTCCGGGAGCGGATATACGTTGCCCGTTTGTGCCGAGACAGCGAAATTAGTGCTCGGGCTCAGTAGCAAAGCCTAGTTCTAAAGGGATTTGTTGATTCGCCGGTCCAGCTTCGGAGGGCAACGCTCTATCCAGCTGAGCTACGGGTGCTTGCCCGCCTCATTTAGCCGATTGGCCAGGCAGGGGCAACGCCCCTTCTCGGGGGCGGGAAGGCGGAGGCGGCCCAACGAAGTGCGTTCTGGACGCAAAATTCCGGTCCATTCCCGTCAATTGGTGCTACTCTCGGTACATCAATCTTCTCGCCATCGATGGGGACGTCCGATGTATAAGAAGGTTCTTCTCGCCTATGACGGTTCGGTCGAGGGGCGGCTCGCGTTGCGGGAGGGCGCAAAGCTCGCACAACTCTGCCGTTCCGAGGTGTTTCTGCTCGCCGTCGTCGAGGTTTCCTCGATCATGACGCCGGAGGCCGGGCTAACGATCCCGATCGAGCTGCAGACCGAGGATTACAAGGCCATCCTGAATGAAGGCACCGAGCGGTTGAAGGCGCTGGGCTTTACGCCGACCGCCCGGCTTGAGGTCGGCGATGCCGGGCAGAAGATCGCCGAGGTCGCCGAGGAAATCGGCGCCCATCTCGTCGTCGTCGGCCACCGCCCGCAAGGGACGCTGGCGCGCTGGTTCGGCTCGATCGGCAGCTATCTGGTCAAGCGGTTGCGCTGCAGTGTGCTGGTGGCCCAGACCGAGATCAGCGACGCCGAGTTCGAGCGGCTGAAGCCGGGCGAATTGGCAGCGTCCGGCTAAGGCCGAAGTCTAGGTCGCGGGAACGATGATCTTGCCGATCGGCCACAGCGCGATGCCGGCAAGTTTCAAATGCGCCCAGGCGAAGGGAATGCCGATGATGGTCACGGCCAGCAGCACGGCGGTGATGACGTGCCCGAGCGCCAGCCACCATCCCGCCAGCACCAGCCAGACGATGTTGCCGATCACCCCGAGCGGGCCGGTGCCGATATCCTCCATGCCGGTGTAGGCGTCGCGCGAGATCGCGGTGAAGCCGAACGGGAACAGGGTGTAGGCCGCGATGTTGAACGCCGCCCGCGCCCAGGGAATGCCTACGATCGTGATCGCCATGACAACGGCGGCAACAAGCCAGCCGAACGCCATCCACGCGCCGCCGAGCACGATCCAGATGATATTGAGCAGCAACGAGACCGGGGACATGCCAGATATCTCCATCGTGGCGCATGGGTGAACGAAATCGAAATAGTGTCGCCGCGGCCGCGGTTCAACCCGATTGCGGCGCGCTGTTTGGACGCTAGACTGCCTCCACCTGACGCCTTTGACGCCGGTCAAGCACAGACGCGCCGGCAAGCGCGCAACGGAAGAGGCTATTATGCGTCCACTCGAATTTGGCTGGTATTTGCCCACGCACGGTGACACCACCGCCTATGGCCTGGTGGATGCCCAGATTCCGGGCTCGCCCGGACTGTGCGACCGGGTGGTGCAGGCGGCGGAAGCGGCCGGCTTCGAATATCTCCTGATCCCGGTCGGCTCGACATGCTGGGAGGCGTGGATATCAGGCGCGTTCATGGCGGCGCGGTCGTCGTCGATCAAGCCGCTGATCGCGGCAAGGCCCGGCTACATCAACCCGGTGTTGCTGGCAAAGATGATCTCGACCTTCGACCAGATGTCGGGCGGCCGCATCTGCATCAACCTGATCGCCGGCCAGAACGAGAGCGAGGTCGAAGGCGAGGGCGTGCGCTACCCGAAGGAAGCGCGCTACGAGCTGATGGAAGAGGAAGTCTCGATCCTGAAGGCGCTGTGGACCACGCGCGGGCCGCTGAATTTCGAAGGCAAGTTTCACAAATTGTCCGGCGCGCATATCCGGCCGCGCCCGCACCAGCAGCCGTTTCCAAAATTCTATCTCGGCGGCGGCTCGCGCCAGGCCTGGGAATTGTCCGCCAAACATTCCGACGTGCATCTGTTCTGGGGCGACTTGCCGGACCGGATCGCATCCAACATCGCCGAGATCCGGCAGATGGCGCGCGCGCATGGCCGCGAGAACGACATCGGTTTCGGCATGCGGCTGCAGGTGATCTGCCGCGAGGATGAGGCCGACGCCTGGGAGGCTGCCGACCAACTGGTGCGTCACGCCACCGAGCGGCAGAAGCAGGGCATGAAGACGCTCTACAACAGGTCGGAAGCCAACATGCGCGTGCAGCAGCTCGCCCGCGAGCATGGCGATCTCTTGCTGCCGCATCTGTGGACCGGCATCACAAAGGTTCGCCCCGGCGCGGGCATCGCCGTTGTCGGCAATCCCGTGCAGTGCGCCGACACGCTGCAGCAATTCATCGACGCCGGCTGCCACTCGTTCTGCCTGTCGGGTTACCTCCATGACGAGGAGGCCGAGCGGTTTGGCCGGCTGATCCGTCCTGTTCTCGCCGAGAAAAATCGCAACCGGTGGGCGGCGTAGGCGTACGCAACCAAAGGAGAAACCGATGTCCCTTCGTTTGCTTGTCGCTCTCGCGACGATCGGAGTCTTGCTGCAGACCGGCATTTGCCGCGCCGATGCGATCGATGGCGATTGGTGCAGCACGGACGGAATGCGGATGTCGATCAGCGGGGAGAAGATCACAACGCCGAGCGGCAAGCACATCCAGGGCAATTACAGCCGGCATGCCTTTGACTACGTCGTCCCCGAGGGTGAAGCCGGTTCCGGCGAGTTCGTGAACGTCATCCTGCAGAGCGAGTATCTCGCCATGTCGCGCCAGGGACCGGCCGG
>CADEDX010000584.1 GCA_902826195.1 uncultured Bradyrhizobium sp.
GAAAGCGGATCGGGACCTTGATCTCGGAGAACTGGTCGATCGACCAGCCGGGGATTTCGGCGCCGCGAAGAATTGCGTTGCGGTAGTGGTTACACATCAGGACACCGCAAAGCTTCTGCTCCACGCCGCGAAGCCGTGGACGTTGCGCAGCACGATGCCGACCCTATGGCCCAGCGGCGTCACCGCGCCACGCAGCAAGCAGCCCGCACGCTCCAGCGTCGCCACGTGGTAAAGGTCGGCATGCAGCACTTTAAGCGTGGCGTCGGTCACTTACCCCACCGAAGGATGATGATGGCAGCAAACACGGCGACCCAGCCGAGAAGCACAGCGACGCGCGCCCAGTTGACCTTGCCGCGGCCGCCGTAGTCGGGGGATTTCTCGTAACCGGACATAGGCGAAGGGAAGCCAGATGCTGGCCAGTCGTCAAGTTGTTCTCGACGGCCCGACTTGGGACGGGACCAGCCCTCCCGATAAGTTTCCGCCTTCCTCGACGCCAGCGGACTTCAGAATGAGCGCCACGCTCTTGCCGCTCCTTGTGCAGACCGCGTGCACGCGATCGAAGCTGGTCGTCTTGCCGCCCCGCCCCTTGCCGACCAAGCAAGACACAACCTTATCCATCAGCTCACGAGACAAAACTGACTTGGCGGCCCTGCCTTTTGCGGTCCCGATTTCGGGCGCGTCGAAGTCCAGGAGGCGAACTTCGATCCACGTGGCGGGGTCATCGCTCTTGCCGACACAGAAGCCGTCGCCGTCGACCACGTAGCGGACCGTCCCGGCGAATGCGGCGCCGGTCTTTGTCGGCAACTTGCCTTCGCAGGGATCGGCGAAAGCGGGTGCGGCCCAGAGAGCGATTGCCGTCGAAGCGATCCAGATACGCAGCATGTTTCACAGCCCACGGCCTCAAGCCCCCAACCTGACATAACACAGCAGAAAAGCAAAAGAGCGCCCCGCGTTGAACGGGGCGCCCTTGAGGCCGGCCCAGGGTTGGGGGGCAGAGCCAGCATGTGCAAATCTAGCTAAAGCTTTAGATCATGGGAAAGCCATTCCACTTCTTCCGTGACGTTGTGGTGCCCGTTTTGAGCTCAAAGCGCGACTGCCGCGCGTCGCCCTAGGGGTAGCCCTGATTGCCCGCCTTACGCCGCCAGCAGGTGGCGGATATCCACCGTCGATTTCGCCTGCACAAGCCACAGGAACATGCCGCCAGCATCCATGTCCTCGGCGGTGGCGTGCCTCTCGGCGTCCCGCAGGTCTGCATCCTGCAGCGCGCGGCTGAGGTGGAAGTAGGCGCTGATCATGAGGCGGCGCTTGTAGTCCGTGCCGTCGGTGAGCGAGGCGGAAGCCTCTTCGGAAGGCTCGCCTTCGTGGTCGTCCTGGGCGACCGGGCTCCATGGCCATGACGTGATCGCAAGCAGCACCTGGAAGGCGGCGCCCACGTCGCTGCGTGCGATCGCCTGCGAGGCGCGTTCCTCGATGGCCTTCTTCGCAGCGGAGCGGGCGTCGAGAGCGTCATCGCCTTTCGCTTACTGGTTCACGACCGCGGCCCATTCGCGGAGGCAGGCTTCGGCGGGGCAGTTGGGCTTGATGGTTATGTGTGGCTCCTGATGTGTGAGAGGATTCCTGTCCGCACCGAGGAGGATATCTTCCGTGAAGCAAAAGCGAAGGTTTGGCCGGAATGGTGGTGGCGGGGCGACATCTTAGGCGCGTGCGTCGATGCGCATGCACGACTCTTTGCGCGAGGGACCGACGCGGCCCCGATCATCGCCGAGGCGGCGCTTGAACATTGCGACCCGCATGCGAACCTCGCTGTTGTGGTTGAGATCTGGAACGCCCGACCGCCCTTGGAATTTACGATGGATGATATCTACGCCGACAAAGAGTTCGATTGGTGGAAAGTAGGCGCTGTTGAGCAGCTCCGGAACCGAGCGATCAGAGAGATCCTCAAGGCTCGCGCCGGCGGTTGTTATGACGAGCTGGTTGCTGACAGTCGCGACTCGCACCCTGTGGACACGATGCCCTTACCCTTATTGTGCGCAGGCAAGAAATCCTGACACTGGATCACGCGAGTAGTGCACGGGCGACGCGGTCTGTCGCTGGTTCCTGACGCCCGTCGACACCTGGGAAGGCTAGAGAGTTGGCGGAGCCACCACAAAGAGATACGATCAAACAGCGGCTTCGGGCACTAGGCTCCGATAACGCTGTCGAATTGCCCCGAGGCAACCAGCCCGTGTACGCCGCTAGAGGACGAAAACTCTTGCTTCCAATGAGGAAGCGTTTGGGAGCGGTTGACGCCAGTCGGGACAATGGAATGGCGAGCAGTCGGTTGGAAAGCAAAAAGGGGGGGAGATGCTAAACTGGACCAAGAGCAACTGGGGCACAGCTATCTTTGCTTTGGGCCTGTTTTGGTATGTGGGATTGGATCTGGCGGGCCCGTTTTTGAGCAATTGGTCACAGTCCTTGAAAAATCAAGGAAGCTTTGTTTTCGCAGAGTGGGTCGCACGAACAGCAAGTGGTATAAAGCTGGTCCGTACAGGGCCGGATTCGCGCAGCATGGCCATAACTCTTCAGTCTCTATCAGGGGCCTTGGCGGGACAGGGGCGTTTTCTAGAAGCTGCAAACATCGTCGAGCAAGCTTCGGAAATGATAGCAAGAGCCGACGGCGCACGCTCCGGTGAAAGTTTGGCGATGCGAAACCAACTCGGCCTCTTTTTGACTTACGCCGGCGAGTACGAACGAGCTGAAGACGAACTGCAAAGCGTCCTGATGTGGCGTCAAACAGATCCCCGGGAGCTTTCGCGGGTTCCAAACACAATGCAAAACCTGAGTGTCCTGTTTTGGAACCAAGGCAGACACGCGGAAGCTGAAGCAATTGCTAGGGAGGGTCTCGACCTTATGACATCAATTGCTGAGCGAGGTGGCCCGCCACCAAGCTTGGATTTTTTGACGGTTGCAGAAACTAATCTCGCAGGAAGCCTTCTTGCGCTCGGCAGAGCGGAAGAAGCGGAAGTCTTGTTGAACCGTTCGCTTGGAAATTTGCGGTCGAAAGCCACTGGTGGGAATCCCACAGATGCTGCCAGACTCGGCGCTCAGCTCCTTATGCTTGCGAAGGTGGCGGCAAGTCTAGGGAGAGATGAGGATTCGGTAAGCTTGCTGCAGGAAGCCGAACTCGCATTTAACCGCGGTGAGCAAGACAACTTTCTTGCCGCGCGCGTTCGTGCCGCGCTGGCTGAAAGCGCATTGAACAAGATGGACTTCGAGAAGGCAGAGGAGCTTTCGAGATCAGCACTCGCAACTCTCGATCGTCGCTTTGGTCCAGATTCGGCTCAGTCGGTTGAAGAAGCGATGCTGCTTGGGCGTGTCCTTGTTGCGCGGGGAAAACTGAAAGATGCTGATGCGGTCTTTTTGAGAGTCATCGAAACACTCCAAGACTTGTCACCTTCAGGTCACCCGTTGGCAGCAGCAGCGAAGCTAGAGCGCTCCAGGCTCTTTCTGATTTCTGGCAAGCCGACAGAAGCCCTGCAGCTGGCAAGCGAGTCGTTGAATGAACAGCAAGCGTTTGGAGGCGGGAACGATCCGGGGACTAGCGCGCTTACGCGTGAGACCGCGTACGAAAAGCGGCGACGGGCAGCAGGCGCCGTTATTGCGGCAGCTTGGGGCACATCTCATGGATCCGCCGATGCCAAATCATCCGCGATCCTCGAAGCTGCATTTCGGGCAGCTCAGTTTCTTCCAGCCCCGGCTGTCTCGACTGCGCATGCTGTTGCAGTTGCGAGTTCATCCGTTACTGATCAAGAAGCTCGCGACGCCGTACTAGCTTGGCGAGAAGCAGTTGTTGCCCTTGAGCAAATCGATACAGCAATTCGAGCCTTGGAAGCTGGCGGCCCCATTGCCTCAAGCGAAGTTCAACGTCTTAGCAATAAGCGCAAGACCGCAGTAGATACTCTGAGAGTTTCTGAGGCTAACCTTAAGTCGGTTGCACCGTCATTTCTTGAAATTATCAGTGTCCAATCTGTGGCGCCCTCAGAAGTCCAGGAGGTGCTTGTCGACGATGAGGCTCTAATCTTAATCACCCCGGGCGACGGAACGTCGCCTGAACCATACCGACGCGGCAAGATATTTGCGATAACAAATGAAAGAACTGCTTGGGCAGAAATTGGATTGGATGCCGATGGTTTGGCACGGGACCTCGCCGTTGTTCGCGCTTCGCTAGCGGACCCTCGGTCGCGGGCGTATCCGCGTGGCCGCGCCAACTCGATTTATGAAGCTCTGTTTGGTGCTCCGGACATTGTGAATACTGTCCAAGGTAAAAGGCGCTGGACGATTGTTGCTTCTGGTGCGTTCCTCAGCGTTCCCTATGCAGCGTTGGTTACAAAAACACCGACAGGGTTCGACGCCAATTCAGACGATCTCCGAAATACGGATTGGCTCGGCTTCCAGCACGAAATTGCCATAGCGCCCTCTGTTTCAAGCTTGGTTGTACAACGCGGCAGTC
>CADEDX010000585.1 GCA_902826195.1 uncultured Bradyrhizobium sp.
ACCAGACAGACGCCGCCGGCGCGCAACCAGGTCCGAACGCTTGGTGCGGGTTCCAGCATGAGCGGGTCAAAACGCTGCACCCAGCGTCCACCGTCACGGAGGACGACAAGCGGGTCGCGCTTTCGTCCGGAAAGCTCGCCAACCAGGCGATCGGCCAAGGATGCCTCCGCCTTAGATCCCGCGGGCGGCACGACCACATCCAATACCGAACATGACGCGCCTGGCATCTCACGCGGCAGTACGCGGCACACACCCATCAAGGCGGCCTTTTCGGGGTGTAACTCGGTTTCGCCGGGCAGTGCCTCGATCGCGTTGCCGATGGCGGTGAGCCGGACCTGGTCGACCTCGAATGCCAACGCCTGCGACAGGAACAGCAGACCGTAGAAGTTGCGGACCGAACCTCGTTCCCAGGCGGCCAGGTCAGCATCGCCGCTGGAAGAGCCAAACAGCCGCCTGGGTCTCGAGGCTAGCGCCCAGAGATGCACAACGTGCGCCGGCACCGCGTTCTGCTCTCGCAGTGCCTCCATCAGCTTGGAAAAGTCCGCTGCGCTGGCCGGATCGATTGCGAAACTCAGCTCGCCGCGCTCCGCGAAATGGCCCGAAGATACAACCGTGGACACCCGTGCGCCCGACGCTCGAAGGCGTTCGACAATTGCGCTGGCCAGCGGTGAATTGTCCATGAGAACCAACCACGGCTTACGAAGCTCTTCCGCCGGAAGGTGCTCGGAGGGAGCCGAGCGCAGGAAGGAAGGCGCCGAGAACCACTGCCCCAGGTCGGGCCGCCGCGTCAGTGAGTTCGAGGGCGCGGCCTGGACGCCCTTGTCGATCCAGTACCGCTGCCTCTCGAAGGGATAGGTGGGCAACAAAACGCGGCGCTGCGAATCGGCTGCGAAAAAACGGGCGGGGTCGATCTCGATGCCTGCAACCCAGAGCCGGCCTACCGCTTCCTTCAGGAAGGCGACATCAGACGCGGCTTCGTTGGGATGGCGGAGCGTGGTGGCCACCACAGCGGCTTTCTTGGGCTGCTGCCTGCAGAGACTGGCGAGCGTACGGCCAGGTCCCACTTCCAGGAGCGCACGACTTCCAGACGTCAGCAAAGTCCGAGCGCCCTGGTCGAACCGAACGGTGTTGCGGAGATGACGGACCCAGTATGCCGGGTCCGTCGCTTCGGCGTCTGTGATCCACGTGCCGGTCAGATTGGACACGAACGGGATCTTCGGCTTCTGGAAGGCGATGGGTCTGCAGAAGCGTTCAAACTCCAACAGGATCGGCTCGAGCATCGAGGAGTGAGCGGCGACGTCAATGTGAACGCGCGCATGCTCGATCTCATCCGCAGCCAGCTTGGACTCGAGCCGCGCGATCGCCTCCAGCGGTCCCGATGCGACGCAAAGCGAAGGGCCGTTTACAGCCGCGAGCGAAAGCTCGCTTCCCAGAAGCGACCGCACCTGCTCCTCCGGCAACGCGATCGACAGCATGGCGCCGCGTGGCAGCTTCTCGAACAGCGCGCCGCGTAGCGCAACAAGCGAGATCGCATCTGGCATGGAAAATACGCCCGAGATACAGGCCGCCGCGTATTCCCCGGCGCTGTGCCCGATCAGAGCGGCGGGGAGCAGGCCCCACGATTGCAGCAGCATCGAAAGCGCGTACTCAATGGCGAACAGTGCAGGGAGCGCCAGGGAAGGCGCTTCCAACTGCTTGTCCGCCTTGGCCACTTCATCCGGCGGTGGAAACATCAACCTGCGCAGATCAACCTTGAGCCGTGGCTGAACCACCGAAAGGCAAGCGTCCACTGCGTCGCGGAAGACCCGCTCCTTTTCGTAGAGTTCCGCACCCATGCCGGCGTATTGGGCGCCACCGCCTGGGAAGAGGAACGCCACGGAGGTAGGCTCGCGCACGGCCTTGCCCGTGAACACACGATGCGGATCGGCGGTTTCCAGAAGAGCCGCCGCCGCGGCCGCATCTGACGCAACCAGAGCTCGGCGGACCTCGAAGGGCTCTCGCCCGGCCATCAACGTGAATGCGACCTCATCCAGCGGCTGCTCGGGATGCGCCCGCAGATGGCTGGCGAGATTCCTGGTCGCCACCTCAAGGGCTGCGCTGCTGCGCGACGAGAGCACAAGCAGTTGTGATGCTGCGTCGTGAGCCGTCCGCGGAGGGCGAGGCTGCCCCTCCTCGAGGATAATGTGGGCGTTGGTACCGCCAGCGCCGAGGCTCGTGACGCCGGCGATCCGCGTCTTGCCAGGCGCTACCGACCATGGCCGCAGGCTGGCGTTGACGAAGAACGGCGAGTTGGAAAGGTCAGCCTGCGGATTTGGCGTCTTGTAATGAAGCGAGGGCGGCAACTCACGGTGCTCGAGGGCGCAGATCGTCTTGATCAGGCTGCACATGCCCGCGGCCTCGCCCGCGTGGCCGATATTCGATTTGACCGAGCCAATGGCGCATGACTGCCTTTCGACTTCAGGCCCGAAAGCTTCAACCAGGGCAGCGATCTCGATTGGATCGCCGATAAGCGTGCCGGTGCCGTGTGCCTCGATGTATGACACGTCTTCGGGAGCGACGCTGGCGAGATCCAGAGCCTCGGCAATGACCCGAGCCTGCCCGCCGACGCTCGGGGCGAGGTACCCCACCTTGTCGGAGCCATCGTTGTTGAGCGCCGAGCCGCGGATCACCGCGCGGATGCAGTCGCCGTCCCGCAAGGCGTCCGAGAGCCGCTTTAGAACGATGCACCCGACGGCGGAAGCCATCACCGTGCCGCCGGCCTGGGCGTCGAAGGCGCGACAGTGACCGTCAGGAGACAGGATCTCCCCCGGCCTGTACAAATAGCCCAGTTGCTCCGGATAGACGGTGGAGGCGCCGGCGAGCGCCATATCGCATTCCCCGTTGAGGAGGCTCTGGCAAGCAAGATGAACCGCAACGATCGACGACGAGCAAGCCGTCTGCACGGACATGCTTGGGCCAACGAGGTCAAGTTCGTAGGATACGCGCGTTGCAAGAAAGTTGGGATCGTTACCGGTGTGACGGAGCAACCAGGCGCCAATCGAGCGCAGGACCTCTTCGTTGGTCACGAGATTGTAGGTGAAATACTCGCTTGCGCCTGACGCAGCAAAGACGGCGACGGGCCCCGCGATCTTCGCGCCTACATAGCCCGCATCCTCGAAGGCTTCCGATGCGCATTCAAGAAACAGGCGGTGCTGCGGGGCGAACACAGCAGCGTCGCGAGGAGAGATGACAAAAAACGCCGCATCGAACTTGGCGATGTCGTCCAGATAGCCACACGCCCTGACATAGGCGGGGTCGCGGAGAAGCTCGGGCCGCTCGCCGGCGGCAAGCAACTCCTCCTCCGTGAAAACACGAATGGTTTCACGACCCTCGCGAATGTTCTTCCAGTACGCTGCTACGTTTGGTGCGCCGGGGAAACGTCCCGACATGCCGACAATCGCGATGGAGGATGCTTCGCTGCCGGTCGTGCCTCCATTTGGCATTGCAATATCCTGCACTAGGCACGCTCCAAGGGCTGCAAATCAGCGGTAAAGCACGGCATGATTCAAGGTCAAATGCTAAGGTGGGTTAATGGACCGCTTTTGCGCCCGGTACTCAACGCCACGTTGGGGGGAGTTGCTCGATGGTGCATGGACTGGCCAGGCGGCGGTTGGTCAACCTTGCGGGCAAATCGCCCTGCATCCGTTCATCCCCCGTTCGCAGGACGCAACAGCAAGCCTTTGATCGACCACGTCCCGTCGGCAGTAAGGTTAACTTGCAGGCGCCGCCGCCGCGTTGATCAAAGACCACGAACCTAGCGTCGTTTCCTCAATTGCGTACGATTATATTAGCCATATTGAACCTGATTTATAGTATGATTTTGCCAATTATTATAACCGTGACCGACGGGTCCGAATCGGCTTCGTTTCCGATCCGAGCGACCGCTCGCGGTGACCTTCGGGAGTATCATGGTCCAGGACACCTATCCGCTTTCGCCGCTTCAGCAAGGCATGCTGTTTCATCACCTTGAGGCCCGTACCCAGGGGGTGGACGTCGAGCAGCTTGAAATACGGCTCAATGAACCGATCGACACGAACCTCTTCGCGGATGCGTGGGCCAGGGTTGCCAAACATAACCAGATCCTGCGCACGCGATTCCGCTGGGAGGGATTGCAAACTCCGGTCCAGGAGGTCGTGGCGGAAGTCGCGCTCCCCTTCGAGACGCGCGACCTGTCGGACATGGCGCCAGAGAAGCAGGCACAGGCACTAAGCCGCTTTCTTTCCGAAGATCGATCGCGCACATTCGCTCTCGATGTTGCGCCGCTGTGGCGCGTAACAGTGCTGCACCTCGGTGGCGATCACCGACAGATCGTCTTCACCTATTCACACGCCATTCTCGATTCCTGTTACGCTTCCATTGTGAAAGAGGCGTTTGACGCCTGCGCCGCCATGGCCCGCGGTGAACCGCCGTTATTCGAGGCGCGCCCTGCATACCGGGGGCATATTGCGT
>CADEDX010000586.1 GCA_902826195.1 uncultured Bradyrhizobium sp.
TCCTCTTGCGGCACGATACAAGAATTTCGGCGCGAAAATGCTGGGTTCCCATGCCGTCAACCACGGCACCAAGACCAATGCCGTCGAGCCCGCGCTCGAGGAAATCCGCGGAATGATGTTCGGCGGCAAGCTCACGATCGCACCTCACAACGGCGAATTGCTCGAAGAGATCCGCAACTATCACCGCGACGAGGATTTCAGGATCGTGAAGCAGCGCGACGACCTGGTCTCGGCTATGCGTTACGCCATCATGATGCGGCGAAGCGGTGTCGCCCTATCCGCCTGCGAAGGCATTGGATACGGCAGTATGCCGATGGCCACGCATCGCCCCACCCTCAGCGGTCATCAAGAACTTGCCCGCGGCACAGATTTCGATGTTTTCACCGGCCATTGAGGAAACGACCTTGCAGAAAATGGTTCGCAACACTCCCGGCATCGTCGACGTCTTTCGCGCTCGCATCCAAGAGCTCGGTTTGACGTATGAAACCGTCGATTTGCTCAGCGGGTTGCCTCAAAATTACACGGCGAAAATTATGTGCGGCATGAAGCGACCCGGGCCGATCGCGATTGATGCCCTGTGCGGCACCCTGGCGATCGCCTTCGTCCCCGTCGTCGACGAGAACCAGCAAGCTCTCGTCCGTGATCGGTGGGTACCCCGAAAGCGGCCCCTTTATGAACGGACAACGCTGCCTGCAAGTCCGACGCCCCATGGTGCGTTGTTAGAGGAGCAAGATTAAAGCGATGCTCTCCGCAACAAAGGAGAGCACCGCAATGGCAAGCGAACTCGAACAAGTTTCTGTAAGGCTAGAGCCCGAACTGCGCGAACGGCTGGAGCGGAAGGCACAAGAGGATAAGCGCCCCCTCGCCGGAATGATCCGGAAAATCCTTCACGATGCGACCATGCCGACGGAGCGCGCAGCATGAGTGCCGTTCTGTCTCGCAAGCTGGCCGAACCGCCGCTGCTTCCGCCTGTGACCTCGATTGTCCCGCCGGCGCCGATCGCGCCCGGTTTGCTGGAACAGGTGAACGCGCTGGCCGAAGTGATTGCCGGACACGAGGCGCGGATTGGCAACCTCGCGCTGGCCGAGGCCCAGGGCGAGCCGGGCGCCAGTCAGGCGCTGGTCGAGCTGGAGAGCGCGATCGCGGTGGCGCGTGCAGAGCATGCGAAGAAGTCGGCGGCGCACAAGGCGGCCCTGGTCGCTGACCGGACGGCGCTCGAAACGCATAGGGCATGGGTCCGCACCCTGCCGACCGAAACGCTGATTGCCGGGATCACGGCCAAGGAATGCCCGGACCTGTGCCACGCCGCGGGCTGCTCGATCGGTTGCGGCACCCCGCTGTGCATGCATCCGCGCCGTTCCGGCGTTCCGCCGCAGCATCAATCGGACCGCACCATCCGCGACAACCACCACGCGGCAAACCTTGAGATCATCCGCCAGGAGCACGAAGCCCGATGACCGACCAACTTGCACCGTCCCCCGCACCACCGGCGCCGAATTTGCCGAGCACCGCGGCCGAGGCCGCGACGCGCATCAATGAGCTGAAGGCCGACACGGCTTGGCGTGACCGCTACCTTGCCGGCGGGCTGGTCGAAAAGCGGGAAATCACCTCGTTGCAGGAAATGCTGAACAAAAGCGACAATCCCGATGTCGACAAAGCGATGGCCGGCGTGCTCGATGATGGCCCGTTCCAGCGCTCCGAGCATATGCAGATGATCGGCGCCGCCGGGTGGCTCCGCGAAAACGGCGTGAAAGACGAGGTCATCCGCGAAGCGCTGGCGGGAAAAGAAATCACCCAGGCAGAGTATGACGCGGTGGCGCGGTTGAAGGCCGACCGCATGTCGGATCGTGCGTGGGCGAAAGAGTTCTTGGCGGGAAACGGCCAGCACAAGCGCGATATGGCTTTGATGAACATCGTGCTCACCAGCCCGATCAAGAAGGAAAAAGCCGCATGAACCTATCAGGCATGACCGTCTCGATGTGCCCCAACGAATGCAGCGCCGACGGTTGCGTGATCTCCGGCAGGGCCTACTGCGCCCATCCCCGCAAGGGCGCGCTTCATGCCGGCCAGATGCAGGACAAGGAAGCCCTGCGGCGGCTCGACGACGCGCGCGAATATCTGGCGCACGCGACCGTCACCGCGCAGGCCGAAGCACGCAAGACCGCGTAGCCCGCCATTTTGTAAGAGAGAGGATGAAATCATATGGCCGACCATTTCTTGTCCGTTGCCCGCGGCGTCGAGGGAATGAAGTATTCCGACTTCACGGCAGGAACGTCTTCGAATGCTACCGCGCTCTTTGAATTGCGGATCTTGGACGGCGTGGCGCCGACCAAGGTCGAGGTGCGCAAGGCGCTGAAGGCTTTCGAGCGCTACTTCGACAACGCGCAGCAGGTCAAAACGGGCGGTTTCGACATTCGATAACCGCACTACCGGCCAAACGGCCGAGGGGAAATAAGATCATGCCACTAGGTTTTCCAATTGATCCCGGTCTCAACGCTTATGCGGCGGCGCGCGCGACATCCGAAGGGACACGGCAGAGCGACGTTGGCGCCGCGCTGGTGACGCACGGGGCAGGCACCGCGGCCTATGCCGCCGCCGTCAAGGCCGCCGACATTGCACATCATCGACGAATTGCATCGTCCGCGCTCACCAACGGAATTCGCACCGACGGTCCGAACCTGGCACTGCGATTTTTGGGCACCGGCGGCACATGAAACACGTCCGACGCATCACCGTCGTTGCTGGCATTCTCGCCCTGTTGCCAGCGGTTGCCGCGGCGCAGACCTTTCCAACGGTGCCAAGCAATACCGTGATCGGCCGAACTGCCGTCGGTACGGGCCCGGCGCAGGCCATTCCATTCGCGACGCTGTTCTCCTCGGCGCTGTTCGACGCAACGCTGGGCTCGACGCGCGGCATGATCCCCTATCGCGGGGTGGGCGGATGGACCGGGCTACCGCCGGGCGCCGCCGGATCGCTGCTGCAGTCGGGCGGGGCGGGCGCGGACCCGAGCTGGTTAGCGCTGCCGCTTTCAGTCGCCAAGGGCGGCACCGGGCAAATCACGGCACCGGCCGCTCGCGGATCATCTGGTCTCAACATCGAAGCGCTCACCTCACGGGGCGACGCGATCTACACCATCCTGTCGACCGATCGCACCGTCGGCACCACGGCGACCTTCACGGCGTCGCGCACATGGACGCTGCCGGCGGCGAACTCGGTCAATGCTGGCCAGGAGATCACGGTCGCCGATTACTTCGGTGGCGTGTCCTCGGTCAATACTCTGGTCATTGCGCGATCTGGATCCGATACGATCAACGGCGCCACCTCGGTCACGATCAACAGGGCGTTCGACGGTTTCCGGCTGCGCAGTGACGGCACTTCGAAATGGTCCGCGGATACCGTCTCGGCGAACACCAACGTCAGCCTGACAACGGCGAGCAACGCGCTTGTTGCCGACGTCACGATGAGCAACACGTCGACCTATTTCGACGGGCCCAGCATGGCACAGGGCGCCACCGGCGTCTGGTATGCGTCGGGCAATGTCACACTCGTCACGAACGGCAGCCAGTCCGATCGCGTGTCTTGCAAGCTGTGGGACGGGACCAATAGCGCGGTGGACTCGACGAGCGTTCTCGTCGGTATAGGCAGCACTACCGCAACCGGCGGCGTGAATGTCGCGCTCCACGGGATCATCAGCGCGCCAGCCGGCAACATCAGAATATCGTGCGTCGATCACACGGCGACTACCGGAAAGATGCTGTTCAACATTTCGGGCCAGTCCAAGGATAGCGCGATCTTTGGCTTCAGGATTCAGTAGAGACCATGAAAAAATTTCTGCTGCCGTTGCTTGGTCTGCTAATTGCGCCCCCTGCGCATGCCCAAGTACGCAACGCCACGAATTTCATCACGCCGCTGGGCTATTGCCAGCTAACCAGCATCGCAGCGTCAACTCTGATTTCATCGTGTGCCGGTGGCATTCCTGCGCTAACCGGCTGGGCGGTGATTTGCATTGAGACAGCGGCAATCCGCTGGCGCGACGACGGCACCGCGCCGACCGCCTCGGTCGGAATGCCCATCGTTGCGGGCGGTTGCTTCAATTATTCCGGCACGTTTGCGACCCTACGCGTGATCGCACAAACCGGCTCGCCCGTGGTCAATATCAGCTTCTATAGCGGTGCGCCCAAAACTTGAAGTTGACCTCGCTGCCAAAATCCGAATCTTACGTTTTCCAATGCTTGGTGAATGGCATGGCAGCGCCGTTCCGGTCATGCCAGTTCGGCACGATGTGCACGGATCCTGCCGTGCCGCATTGCGTGCACAAGAGGCGGCGGGCGATGGTCGACCAAGGCAGATCGCGGGGCAGTGTGTCGAGCCGGACGTCAACCATGCGGTGACGACACCTGCCGCTCGAGCACTGGACGTTGCAGGTCACGTGACCGTCGGCGATCCATTCCGCTGGAGTGCCAAGCGGCCACCCGTCTGT
>CADEDX010000587.1 GCA_902826195.1 uncultured Bradyrhizobium sp.
TTGGCGCCGAGGCGCAGACCGAGCGGTCAAATCTTCCGCCGGTCACCGTCACCGCGCCGGAACAGGAGCGCGCCGCAAGCGCCCGTCCGCCCCGCAACGCGCCGCAATCTGCACGCGCCGTCCGGCAGGCGCGCGCACCTGTGCCGCCGACTGCCAGCGATCAAGGGCAGGGCGTCCGCGGCGCGCTCGCGGTGATGAGCGCGCAGCAGGCGCTGACCGAAATCAACAATACGCCGGGCGGGGTCGCGATCGTGCCGGCCGCGGCCTACAAGAATTCGACCGTCGCCAACACCATCAAGGACATCCTGGACTACGTGCCGGGCGTGTTCGCGCAGCCGAAATGGGGCGACGACACCCGCCTGTCGATCCGCGGCTCCGGCCTGTCGCGCAATTTCCATCTGCGCGGCGTGCAGCTCTACATGGACGGCATTCCGATCAATACCGCCGACGGCTACGGCGATTTCCAGGAAATCGATCCGACCGCCTACAAATACGTCGAGGTCTACAAGGGCGCCAACGCGCTGCAGTTCGGCGCCAACTCGCTGGGCGGTGCGATCAATTTCGTGATGCCCACCGGCCGCGACCCGTTCCCGAACGGCGCGTCGGTCGATTTCGGCGCGTTCGGGTTCAAACGGCTGCAGGCCAATGCCGGCGGCGCCAACGGCCCGTGGGATGGTTTTGTCACTGCCGCGACGCAGGCCGCCGACGGCTTTCGCGATCACAGCTTTGGCAGCGCCACCCGCGTCAGCGGCAATGTCGGCTATCAGTTCTCGCCCGATGCCGAGACGCGATTCTATTTCAACGCCAATGAAGTGCGCCAGCGCATCCCCGGTGGCGTTTCCAAGCAATCGGCGCTGACCAATCCCGAAGCCGCTGCGCCCGTCAACGTCGCCAATGACTGGCAGCGCAATATCGATACCGTGCGGCTCGCCAACAAGACCACGATCCGGTTCGATGACACCAAGATCGAATTCGGCGCCTTCGGTGTCGACCGCCATCTGATGCATCCGATCTTCCAGTGGCTCGACTACAGCTACAAGGACTATGGCGGCTTCGCCAAGGTCACCGATGACCGTTTCATTGGCGGCTTCCGCAACCGCCTGGTCGCCGGGGTCAACGTGCTCAACGGCAGCATCGACGACCAGCAATTCGCCAATCTGGGCGGAGCGAAGGGCGCGCTGCTGTCGTCCTCGATCGACCGCTCGAAGAATACCTCGCTCTTCATCGAGGACAGCTTCTACTTCCTGCCTAATGTCGCCGCGATTGCCGGCACGCAGTTCCTCTACGCCGCCCGCAACCGACAGGATCGTATCCTCAGCGATGGCGATGCCTCGGGGGCGACGGAGTTCAGGATATGGTCGCCGAAGGCGGGTCTGCTCTGGAACGTCGATCCGACGTGGCAGGTGTTCGGCAACATCTCGCGCAGCGCCGAAGTGCCGAGCTTTGGCGAAAGCTCGGCCGGGCCGGGGATACCGTTCATCCCTTTCACCAGTATCCGCCCGCAGATCGCCACCACCTATGAGATCGGGACGCGGATGAAGCGGCCCGATTACGCTTGGGAGCTCACCGCATATCGCGCCAATATCCGCGACGAACTGCAATGCCTCTACAGCGCGTTCGGCAATTGTAACGTTACCAACGCCGACCGCACCGTTCACCAGGGCATCGAAGCGGGCGCGGGGGCTGCAATTTTCCAGGGCATCTTCAACAACGGCCCGGTGCCGGACAAGCTCTGGCTGAACCTGGCCTACACATTGAACGATTTCCGGTTCGATAACGATGCAACCTTCGGCAACAATCTGTTGCCCGGCGCCCCGCGTCACTACCTCCGGGCCGAACTGTTGTACAAGAATCCGACCGGCTTCTATTTCGGCCCCAATGTCGAATGGGTGCCGCAGGCCTATTTCGTCGACAGCGCCAACACCGTGAACACCGAGGCCTATGCGCTGCTCGGGCTGAAGGCGGGCTTCGACAATGGCGGGCCGGTCTCGGCCTATATCGAGGGGCGAAACCTCACCAACAAGGCCTACATCGCCAGCACCAGCATCATCAATCAAGCAACGGCGACGTCGCCGCTGTTCGAACCCGGCAACGGGCGGGCGGTCTATGCCGGTATGAAGTATCGTTGGTAAGGAGCACGGATATGTCTCGCCAATATTTGTTGACCAGCGTAAGCGTCCTCGTGCTGCCGCTGGTGTTCGCATCTGACATGGCCGCTGCTCAGACCTCTGATAAGCAGTTGCCGCCGGTGACAGTTCAAGCACCGGGGACAGTTCGTCCGGCGGTCTCGCGTCCAGCGCGCGACAGCGGGCGCGCGGCCCGCCAGCGCCGCGCGCGGGCGCCAGCCGTCGCTCCGCCGGCACCGGTTGCCGTCAATCAGCCTGGGGTGATCCAGACCTCGGCCGGGCCGGTGCAGGGCTATCGCGCCCTCACGGCAGCGAGCGCTACCAAGACCGACACGCCGATCGAGCGCATTCCGCAAAACGTCGTGGTGATCCCGCGCTCGGTGATCGAAGATCAGGGCGCGACGACGGTGAGCGAAGCGGCGCTCAACGTCAGCAACGTCCAGCCGGTCGACACGCGCATGATCGGCAATGTCGCGCAGGCGCCGAACAAAATCCGCGGCTTCGATGCGGAGACGTGGATCGATGGCTATCCGGGCAACCTTTTCGTTGCGGGAGACCGCGACGGCCTGGCCAATGTCGAGCGCATCGAGGTCCTCAAGGGGCCGAATGCGCTTCTCTACGGCGGCGGCGCCGGCTCGCCCGTCGGCGGCACCATCAACGTGATCTCGAAGCTGCCGACGGACAAGGCGAGATACGAGGTCGGCGGCACGTTCGGAAGCTATCAGTACTGGAACCCGTATTTCGATATCAACCAGCCGCTGAACGACTCCAAAACCGCGCTGTTCCGCATTACCGGCGAATACGGCCAGCGCAAGGACTTCACCGACGTGCTTACGCCGAGCCGCTACAACGTCAACCCGACCCTGACGTTGACCAATCGCGAGGATACCAAGCTGACCATCCAGGGCTTCGTATCGGAACAGCGTCAACAAGCCTATCCGGGCCTGCCGGTGGAAGGCACACTTTTTGGCGCGTACCGGGTACGGAGAGACCTTTACTTTGGCGATCCCAATATCCCGCTGAGCACGTCGCGACTGTATGGCACGACCGTGACGTTCGACCATGAGTTCAATAACGTATGGTCGACGAACATAAGAGCCAGATGGAGCCAGTCCGACATTCGCCAGCTGTCGCAGAGTCCGCTCAATGACGCGACCTTCACCGGCGGCACACCGGTGTTCCCGCCCGCGTTTTTTGATGTGAACGGGGTCGACGTCCTCGACCGCCAGCAAGAGTTCAGCATCAATCCGAGCGTGAAAGCCAAGTTTGCGGTCGGCCCTGCCACCAACACCCTGCTGTTCGGGGCCGACTACAGCCGAGTCAAGGATTCGGGCTACATGAACACGGATCTGCTGGGGCTTCTGGGCGTGACCGCGGATCTAGGTAGCCCCAACCAGATCTTTCCTCGGGTCACGACGCGCGAACCAAGCTCGACGACCTTCTTCCAGTTTTTCAAGTTCGACAACACCTACCTCACCAAGGCCGTCTATACGCAGTTGCAATCGACGATCTACGACCGCATCCATCTTCTGGCAGGCGTGCGCATCAACTCGATCGACACCACTTACAACGAGTCCGCGACTACCCCTCCGGGCGTTTTCAAAACCGAAGGCACCAAGGCGCTGCCCCGCACCGGGATCGTGTTCGACCTGGTCAAGGGCTTCTCGCTCTATGCGAGCTACGGGGAGGGTATGAGATGGACGCCGTTCACGGCCGCGTTCGTCGCAGGCCCCCCCGAAACGTCGCAACAGCGCGAAGCCGGAGTCAAATTCAATTGGGGTGATATGCTCACGGGTACCGTGGCGGCGTTCCATATTGACCGCCAGAACGTCCCTTATACCACCGCCGCATTCACGGGTGCCTTCTCGTCGCAAAAATCGCGCGGTGTTGAGGCCGACGTCATCTTCCAGCCGACCAGCAACTGGAGCATTCTCGGTAGCTTCGGATACACCGACGCATCTTATGTCGACGATGGCTTGGGCCCGGCAGGCAAGAAGCTACCCTTCGTGCCGCAGAACTCCGGACGCGCGTGGGTCAACTACAAGTTCGATGGTCCATGGACAGGATGGAGCGTGGGTGCCGGCATTTATGCAGCGTCGAGCCAGTATGTCGATTCGCTCAACCGCTGGTCCACGCCGGGTTACTACACGCTCGATGCGAAGATTGCCTATGAGACGAAGAAGTTCCGGGCCGCCTTGGTCGTCAAGAACCTCACCGGTCAGGAATATTATACGCCGTACACCTGGTTTGGCGGTCAGGTGGCGCCGGGGGCGCCACGTTCGTTCTATCTGCAGACCTCGTACAAGTTCGATTGAGGTCCAACATGATCACGCGCCGACAATTTGC
>CADEDX010000588.1 GCA_902826195.1 uncultured Bradyrhizobium sp.
ATCGTCAACGTGTCCGCCAAGGACAAGGCGACCGGCAAGGAGCAGCAGATCCGGATTCAGGCCTCCGGCGGCCTGTCGGAAGCCGACATCCAGAAGATGGTCAAGGACGCCGAGGCCAACGCGGCCGAGGACAAGAAGCGCCGCGAGGCGGTCGACGCCAAGAACCATGCCGATGCGCTGGTGCATTCCACCGAGAAGGCGCTGGCCGAGCATGGCTCGAAGGTCGAGGAAAGCGAGCGCCGCGCCATCGAGGACGCCGTCGGCGACCTGAAGGAAGCCCTGAAGGGCGACGACGCCGAGGCGATCAAGGCCAAGACCAACACGCTGGCGCAGGCTTCGATGAAGCTCGGCGAGGCCATGTACAAGCAGCAGGCCGAGGCGGATGCCAAGCGCGATGCCGCCAAGGATGACGTGGTCGACGCGGAGTTCACCGAGGTCGACGACGACAAGAACAACAAGAAGTCGGCGTAACGCGGGCTTTCGATCATGACCCCCACGCCAAGAGCGCAGCTGCAGCGTCTCGAGGGGTGGGGGTCATTTTTCTTTAAGCCGAAGGCTGCATTTTTTCACTGAAGCGTGCCTGCGGCATGAAGACGTATTTCTGGCGGGTTTGACGGATGTCCACCAAGCGCTGCTACTACGAGACCCTGGAAGTCGAACGGAACGCGGACGAGTCCAAGCTCAAGTCGGCCTTCCGCAAGCTGGCGATGAAATGGCACCCGGACAAGAATCCGGGCGACGCCGCCAGCGAAGTAAAGTTCAAGGAAATCAACGAGGCCTACGAAGTCCTCAAGGACGGCGAGAAGCGCGCTGCCTATGACCGTTACGGCCATGCCGCGTTCGAGCAGGGCATGGGCGGCGGCGGCCCGGGCTTCGGCGCCGGTTTCGCCTCGTCGTTTTCAGATATTTTCGAAGACCTGTTCGGCATGGCCGCGCAACGCGGCCGCGGTGGCGGGCGCGAACGCGGCGCCGACCTGCGCTACAACATGGAAATCGCGCTGGAGGAGGCCTTTCAGGGCAAGACCGCGCAGATCGAGATTCCAGTCTCGGTCACCTGCGAGCCCTGTTCGGGTACCGGCGCCAAGGCCGGCACCAAGCCGAAGACCTGCTCGACCTGCGGCGGAGCCGGCCGCGTACGGCAGGCTCAGGGGTTCTTTACCCTGGAGCGAACCTGCCCCGGCTGTCAGGGACGCGGCCAGATGATCGAGGACGCGTGCCCGAGCTGCGCAGGTTCGGGACGTGTGACGCGCGACCGGACCCTTTCGGTCAATATCCCACAGGGCGTCGAGGACGGCACCCGCATTCGCCTGGCTGGCGAAGGCGAGGCCGGTGTCCGCGGAGGACCTCCCGGCGATCTCTATATCTTCCTGTCGCTTTCGACCCACGAGTTCTTCCAGCGCGATGGCGCCGACCTGCATTGCCGGGTTCCGATCTCGATGGTGGCGGCGGCGCTCGGCGGCGAGTTCGAGGTGCCGACCATCGACAAGGGCAAGACCAAGGTTAAGGTCCCGGCCGGGACACAGTCGGGCCGGCGTTTCCGCATCGCATCAAAAGGCATGCCGGTGCTTCGCTCGCGCCAGACCGGCGACATGTATGTCCAGGTCATGGTCGAAACGCCGCAGAATCTGACCAAGAAGCAGCAGGATTTGCTTTCGGAGTTCGAAAAACTGTCGTCCGGCGCCACCCAGCCAGAAGCCGCCGGCTTCTTCACCAGGGTCAAGGACTTCTTCGGCAACCGTGCGGGCTCCTGATCCTTCACGCGTTCGGGCTGCGCGCTGGCGCAGCTTTCGTATGGCAGTCATCATTCGTTCAGCTCGCATAGGGCTTTATTGCAGGCTCGCGGACACGTTGGCGCGACTGCGATGTTACCGTGTGGCTTGACCCCACCGCCGTCGCCCTATACGTGTTTATGACCGTTTTCTGACAATCCCGCTGGTTGGCGGGGTCCCGCCTGGTAGCGACATGCCCTTGCAATCGTCCGTGCGTGCGTTGAAGAAACCTCTCCGTCTTGACGACGAGGTTCGCTTCCTGCGTTCATGGATCGAAAAGCCGCTTCACATGGGCGCGGTGATGCCGTCGAGCAAGCTGCTCGCGCGAACCATGGCGCAATATGTCGGCGTTGAATCCAAAGGTCCGGTGATCGAACTTGGCCCCGGCACCGGCGCGATCACCAATGCGCTGATCGAACATGGCGTCGACCAGAAGCGGCTGGTGCTGGTCGAATACAATCCCGGTTTCTGCGCGCTGCTGCGCGACCGCTATCCGCAGGCCAAGGTGGTGCAGGGCGACGCCTATGCGCTGCGTGCCTCGCTTGACAAGGTGCTGGATGCGCCGGCCTCGGCTGTGATTTCCGGCCTGCCGCTCGTGACCAAACCGATGCTGACGCGCCTGAAGCTGATCCGCGACGCCTTCCTGGCGCTCGCGCCCGGCGCGCCCTTCGTTCAGTTCACCTATTCGGTGGCGCCTCCGATCCCGAAATCGCTCCCGGGCGTCTCCACAGAAGCTTCCGAGCGGATATGGATGAACCTTCCGCCGGCGCGGGTCTGGGTGTATCGCAAGGGCTGAAACTCCCCTTGCGCTGTCGCTCGGGGTTCGCCCTGAACGCGATTTCTTAAGATATGTCCGCACTGAAAATCCTTGTGATCCCGGGATCGCTGCGCACTGGCTCGCTCAATGCGAAGCTGGCGGCGGTGGCGGCGCACGTGCTGGCGCAGCAAGGTGCCGAGACCACCCCGATCTCGCTATCGGATTTTCCGCTGCCGATCTATGACGGCGACCTGCAGGCGAAGTCCGGCGTGCCGAAGCACGCGGTCAACCTGAAGCGCATGATGTCGGCCCATCATGGCGTGCTGATCGTGACGCCGGAATACAATTCCTCGGTGCCGGCGCTGCTCAAGAACGCCATCGACTGGGTGAGCCGGGTGCAGGACGTGCACGAAGCCCGCGGGCAGGTGTTTCGAGACCGGGTATTTGCGATAGCTTCCGCCTCCGGCGGCCGGCTCGGCGGTTCCCGCGCGCTGGCCGCGGTGCGGCTGATCCTGTCGGCTTGGGATGCGAGCGTGATACAGGACCAGCTCGCACTGCCGTTCGCCGAGGACGCCTATGACGAGATGGACCGCCTGAAGAATGCGGCCGACGCCGACGCGCTGAAAGCGATGGCGCGGCAGTTGATCGACGTTTCCCAACGCATGATGTGAGGTGACATGCAGCCAGCCGATATCGCGTCGAAGGACCGCCTGATCGTCGCGCTCGATCTGCCCGGCGTGGCCGAGGCGGAAGCGCTGATCGTGCGGCTCGGCGACAGCGTGAGCTTCTACAAGATCGGCTATCAGCTCGGCTATGCCGGCGGGTTGCCGCTGGCGCAGCAATTGGCGAAATCCGGCAAGAAGGTTTTCATCGATCTCAAGCTGCACGACATCGGCAACACGGTGGCGCGCGGCGTCGAGAGCGTGGCCAAACTCGGCGCGACCTTTCTCACCGTGCACGCCTATCCGCAGACCATGAAGGCCGCGGTCGAGGCGCGCGCCGGATCGGGTCTGAAGATCCTCGCGGTCACCGTGCTGACTTCTTATGACGATGGCGACCTGCACGCCGCGGGCTATCGTCTCAACGTTTCGGATCTGGTGGAGGCACGCGCGCAGCAGGCGCAGGTGCTCGGCGTCGACGGCCTCGTCTCCTCACCGGAGGAGGCGGCCAGCTTGCGCCGGATCGTCGGCCACCAGATGAACCTGGTAACCCCCGGCATCCGGCCCGCGGGAGCGGCGACCGGCGACCAGAAGCGCATCATGACGCCGGCGCGCGCGATCGCCGCCGGCGCCGATTACCTGGTGGTTGGACGGCCGATCACGGAAGCCGCCGATCCCAGGGCGGCGGCCGACAACATTCAAGCGGAAATCAAGCAGGCGTTGGCATAGACTGGTGAAGTAAAACGGAGAGTGAGTATGGCCAAGGGATACTGGATCGCGCGCGTCGACGTGCACAATGACGAAGGCTACAAGCCCTATGCGGCGCATAACCCCGCCATCTTCAAGAAATTCGGCGGGCGGTTCATTGTGCGCGGCGGCAAGTTCGAGGGCATCGAGGGCCAGAGCCGCTCCCGCAACGTCGTGATCGAATTCCCGGATTATGAGACGGCCCTGGCCTGCTACCACTCCCCGGATTACCAGGAAAACATCAAGCGTCGGCTGCCGCATTCGGACGCCGACCTCATCATCATCGAAGGCTATGACGGCCCGCAGCCGTAAGCATAGGTCTCTCCGTCATGCCCGGGACAAGCCCGGCCATGACGGGGATTTTGCCGCATTGGTTGCCGGAACTACCTGCTCCCGCTATAGGGCGTTGAGAGGAAACGCCATGGCCGACATGCGATTGATCGTAGCTGGAGCCGGCGGCCTGATGGGCCGCGCGCTCGTGCGCGTGATCTCGGACACGCCGTGGGCGGGCTTGGCCGGCCCGCTGGAG
>CADEDX010000589.1:0-1365 GCA_902826195.1 uncultured Bradyrhizobium sp.
GGCCAGGGCGACATGCTCTATATGGCGGGCGGCGGGCGCATCAGCCGCGTGCACGGACCGTTCGTCTCCGACGAGGAAGTCGAGAAGGTCGTCCGCCACCTCAAGACACAGGGCCAGCCGGAGTATCTGGAGGCGGTCACCGCAGAAGAGCCGACCGACGAGGACGGCGCGGTGTTCGATTCCACCGGCATGGGCGGCGGCGATGGCGCCGGCGACCTGTTCTCGCAGGCGGTTGCGATCGTCAAGCGCGACCGCAAGGCCTCGACCTCCTACATTCAACGCCGGCTGCAAATCGGCTATAACCGCGCCGCGTCGCTGATGGAACGGATGGAACTCGAAGGTATCGTCGGGCAGGCCAACCATGCCGGCAAGCGCGAAATTCTGGTCGCGGAGGAAGAAGGCGGGTTCTAAAGCGTTTTCGAGCGAAAAGCCCGCCCCCCGGACTTGATCCGGCGTGGTCCCGGTTCACGTCAGAAAAACGCGTCAAACAAGAATCTGGGGCGCCGAAGGTAAATTCGGCGCAACGATTTTCACGTAAAAACGATACCTCCTTCGGTCCAAAGCAAGATAAAATGCCCGGCAGCGGGACGCCTCGTCGAAAAGAGATCCGAAATAGCTGATGAAAAAGTATTCCTTCCATCGCGGGCTGCGTTCCGGACTGGCCCTCCTGACCGCCGCATCCATCGCAGGCTTTGCGACGCCGTCGCTGTCGCAGAACGTGCCGGTTCCAAAACCCGTTCCGCCGGCCCCAAAACCTGCTCCAAAGCCCCGCGACGGCGGCGTGCAGCTGAGTACGCAGGAAAACAAGGGCCCGGCGACCACCGGCGCCACCCAGACGCCGCCGAATCCGGTGATTCCCGATCCGCGGCGCAATGTTCCTGCCAATATTTTTGCGACCTTCGACGCCAACCAGAAGGCACAGGCCGCCAAGGTAAGTTCTTATCTGTCCTCGCTGCAGACGCTGGTCGGAAACTTCGTCCAGGTCGGCCCCGACGGCAGTAAGACCAAGGGCGAATTCTACATCCAGAAGCCGGGTAAGGTGCGCTTCGAGTACGAGGCGCCGAGCCCGATCGAGATCATCGCCGATGGCTCGTCGCTGGCGGTCCGCGACACCAAGCTGGCGACCCAGGATATCTATCCGCTGTCGCAGACGCCGCTGCGCTTCCTGCTGTCGGACCGCATCGACCTGCTCAAGGATACCAATGTCGTCAACGTCACCGCCGACGACATCTATATCAGCGTCACCATCGAGGAAAAGCAGGCGCTGATCGGCACCAGCCGCCTGATGCTGATGGTCGGCGTCAAGGACGGCCAGCTCAAGCAATGGACGGTGACAGACCCGCAGGGCTACGACACGACGATTGC
>CADEDX010000589.1:1465-4432 GCA_902826195.1 uncultured Bradyrhizobium sp.
CGGCCGGACGTGCTGTGCCTGCAGGAAACCAAATGCATCGACGACGCCTTTCCGCTGAAGCGCTTCAAGCGGCTCGGCTACGAGCACGTCGCGCTGAACGGCCAGAAGGGCTATCACGGCGTCGCCATCGTCTCGAAATTGCCGTTCGAGACCACCGACATCAGGACCTTCTGCGACAAGATCGACTCGCGCCACATCTCGGTGGCGTTCGGCGAGAAGGCACAGCTCGCAAAGCCGCTGGTGCTGCATAATTTCTACGTGCCGGCCGGCGGCGATATTCCCGATCCCGCGCTCAATCCGAAATTCGATCACAAGCTGAAATTCCTCGACGAGATGAAGGCGTGCGAGCCGCTGCATCCGCGCGGCGACGACCGCCACATTCTGGTCGGCGACCTCAACGTCGCGCCGCATGAGAACGACGTGTGGTCGCACAAGCAGCTGCTGAAAGTGGTCTCGCACACGCCGATCGAATGCGAAAAGCTGCTCGCGGCACAGGCCCAAGGCGAATGGTTCGACGTCGCGCGCGAGCGCATCCCGCTTTCGGAAAAAGTCTATACGTGGTGGAGCTACCGCGCCGCCGACTGGACCGTGGGCGACCGCGGCCGGCGGCTCGACCACATCTGGGTCTCGCGCGCGCTGAAGGACGGCGTCAGCGATTTCAAGATCACCCGAGACGCCCGCAGCTGGGAACGCCCGTCCGACCACGTGCCCGTGACGGTGACGCTGGAAGTATAGAGGTCAGGTGCTGAGCTTGGCGCCGGCCATCAGCATATCGCTGGCGAGCTGGCTGGTGCGGGTGGCGAGTTCGTCGCGCAGCCGTCGGGCCGCGGCAGGGTCGCTTTCGAGCACGCGCTGAAACAGGCTGCGCGCGATTCGAATCACCGTGGCGTGGTCGAGCGCGACCGCGCTCGACGGCCGCTTCATCGCGACGATCAGCGCGAGTTCGCCGATCAATGACCCCGGACCGGCAACGACTTCGGCGCCGCCGTCCTCGACGCGGAACGAACCGCGCTCGACGATGTAGCCGGCGTCCGCCTCGTCGCCGGCGTTGAACAAATAGTCGCCGGGCGAAAAATCGCGCTGCTCCGAACCGATCGCCAGCATGCGCAACGACGTCGTGCCCAACAGGCGCAATGTTGGGACTCGTTCGAGCAAGGCTATGTCAGCTTCGATCGACATCGATCATGCTCAAACAAAGGCAATCACGGCACCAGCTTGTAGCCACCGGCTTCCGTCACCAGGATTTCCGGATTGGCCGCATCCTTCTCGATCTTCTGGCGCAGCCGATAAATATGGGTTTCCAGCGTGTGCGTGGTGACGCCTGAATTGTAGCCCCAGACTTCCTGAAGCAGCGTCTCGCGCGACACCGGCAACTGGCCGGCGCGGTACAGGAAACGCAAGATCGCGGTTTCCTTCTCGGTCAGCCGGACTTTTCTGGCGTTCGCCGCGGTCAGCATCTTGGAGCCGGGGCGGAAGCTGTAGGGGCCGACGGAAAACACCGCGTCCTCGCTGGCCTCGTGCTGGCGGAGTTGCGCCCTGATGCGGGCGAGCAGAACCGCAAACCGGAACGGCTTTGCGACGTAATCATTGGCGCCGGATTCGAGTCCCAGAATGGTATCCGAATCGGTGTCGTGGCCGGTCAGCATGATGATCGGCGCCTTGAAGCCGCCCTTGCGCAGGCTGCGCACGACTTCGCGGCCGTCGGTGTCCGGCAGGCCCACATCCATCAGCACCAGATCGGGGGCATCCGCCTTGGCGGCGCTGGCGCCCTTGGCCCCGGTATCGACCGCGGAGGCTTCGAATTCCTCGTGCAGCGATAGTTGCTCGACCAGCGTGTCGCGGAGATCGTTGTCGTCCTCCACGATCAGGATCTTGCGGGCATTGGGCATAGGATACGATCCTCTTGAGGCAGGCGGCGGACACTGGGGAAGCATCAAACCGGGTCTTGATCGATGACAAACTGACGAGCTGGAAAGCTCCCAAGCAAATCTGGCCGCCAGGTATTGATTCGCTTGAGGTAAGAGATTGTTACAGATTCACAAGCCGGAGCGTACTTTATCCCACATTTGAGGCACGTTTGGATGAAGGTCCTGTAATGGCGATTGGGTTGACAGGAACTCGGGATTTCGACATTGGTATGGAAAGCAGCACCTTTTCAATCACTTATAAGACAGTCGCGCGTGATCGGCCGTTGTCGGCCGTTTGGGTCCGCCGGGCGGCGCGAGACCCCCGCCGGGGCTGGCTGACGGCAGATGGCTGGACCGTGCCGGTGGCACTTGGTCGCGGCGGCATCCTCGCCAACAAGCGGGAGGGCGACGGCGGCACCCCAAGCGGCGTCTATCACCCCATGAAATTGTGGTGGCGCGCCGACCGCCACCCCCGGCCCAAGACCTATTTGCCGGTCCGTGCGATCCGGTCCGAGGACGCATGGTGCGAGGACCCGCGGGACCGCCATTATAACCAGCCCATTCGCCTGGTCCGCGATCAGGCCGGCGACCGGCTCACGCGCGCGGACCACCTCTACGATTTTATCGTCGAGATCGATCACAACGCCGGTCCAAGGATTGCCGGCCGCGGCAGCGCGGTGTTCCTGCATCTGGCGCGCCCGAATTTCTCGCCGACGGCAGGCTGCGTTGCGATGACGAAATCCAGCATGCTGCGGCTGTTGCGGCGAATGGGCCCGCGGACCAGGATCATGATCGGCGAATAAGGAAACAAAACCATGCTCGACGACCAAGCGATCGAAACCGCATCCAAAACGCTGCACGACCACTGGCATGCCGGCACCAAATTCGCCGGCCTCGACAATGCACTGCGTCCGCGCGACCGCATCGAGGGTTATGCGATCCAGGGGGCCATCGAGAAGTATTCCCCACAACCCCTGTTCGGCTGGAAGATCGCGGCCACCAGCGAGGCCGGGCAGAAGCACATCAATGTCGACGGGCCGATGGCCGGGCGCATCCTGGC
>CADEDX010000590.1 GCA_902826195.1 uncultured Bradyrhizobium sp.
CGTCATCGAGAACGTCGCCGGCCTCCTCTCCTCCCACAACGGCCGCGACTTCACCGCCCTGATCACCGAACTCGCCGACGCCGGCTTCCGCGTCGGCGCCATGCTGATCGACGCAGCGCTTTTCTCGCCCCAGTCGCGCCCCCGCCTCTTCATCATCGCCCACAAGGGCCGCATCCCCGCAGGCCTCGAAGCCGACAGCCCCGACCCGACCTTCCACCCGTCCAACCTCCGGGCCGCCGTCGAAGCCCTGCCCGACACCACCCACCTCGCCTGGGTCTGGTGGCGCCTGCCGCAACCGAAAACGCGCAACGCCGATCTCGCCTCACTCCTCGATCGCAATCCGCCGGAAGACACATGGCGCTCCGACGCCGCCGCGCGAAAACTGATCGATCAGATGGCTCCGCTCCATCGCCAGCGCGTCGAAGCCGCCTTGGAGAATCCCAGCTGGAATGCCGGCGCCGTCTTCCGCCGCATCCGCATTGAGAACGGCCAACGCATCCAGCGCGCCGAGATCCGCTATGACGGCCTCGCCGGCTGCCTCCGGACGCCAGCCGGAGGTTCATCGAAACAGCTTCTGCTAGTCACCGAAAACGGCCGCGCCCGCCTCCGCGCCGTCTCCGCCCGCGAGGCCGCCCGCCTGATGGGCCTCGACGACACCTATCGCCTGCCCGCCGCCGAAACCAGCGCGCTCAAAGTCGTCGGCGACGGCGTCTCCGTCCCCGTCGTCCGCTGGCTCGGCGAACACCTGCTCGCGCCGCTCGCCACCGGCAGCTCGGCGCGAGCGGCGGCCTGACCTATTTCTTCTTCGCTGCTTTCTTGGCGGTTTTCTTCGCCGGCGCCTTCTTCACGACAGCCTTCGCGGCTTTCTTCTTCGCCGCTTTCTTCGCAGCAGTCTCCGCCTTGCTCACGCGCTTCACATCCTGACCGTGCGCGCGCTTGTAGGTCTGGATGTCCTTGAACTGCCCTTCCGCGTCGCGCACGGCATAGAGTTTCTTGCCGCCGGTGCTGCGATGTGTGGTCCGCGCCATTGTGTTTCCTCCGCCCTGTGGAATCGTTCGAGTGCAACCTTGCGCCAGAAGCGGATAGACACAACCTCTGATGACGGACGTCTTCGACACCGAGAAACGCTCCGCCGTCATGCGCGCCGTTAAGTCGCGCGACACGGCGCCGGAACTGAAGGTGCGCCGCGCCGCCCACGCGCTCGGCCTTCGCTTCCGCCTCGGCCGCACTGACCTGCCCGGTAAACCGGACCTCGTCTTCCCGTCCCGCCGCGTCGCCCTGTTCGTGCACGGATGCTTCTGGCACGGCCACGACTGCCCGCGTGGCGCGCGGATGCCCGAGACCAATCGCGCCTACTGGCAGGCCAAGATTACACGCAACAAAGCGCGGGATCTTGTCGTGCGGGCAAGCTTGCGAAGGCTCGGCTGGACGCACGTCGGGATCTGGGAGTGCCAGACCCGGAATGCCGCGGCGCTCGCGCAGTTGATAACCCGCCGGGTCGGCAACCGCCGCAAGGCTTGACCAGACCGGGTCCCGCTTCCAAGGTTGATCCCCGATGGGGACCCGGCCATGCTGCACGCATCGACACAGCAACTGATCCGCACGCTGCGCGAGTTGACGGAAGCTGGCAGCCTCGCGTGGAAAGTCGGCGATCAGGAAACCTCTCGCCTTGAAACCGAGGGCTACATCGTCGAAGTCGCCCCCTCGCCGCCCAGCCTTCGCCTGCTCCGCGCGGATGGCCGGGAGCTGGAGACGGCGACGGCCGGGGACCTTGCGGCCGTCGACTGGCCGAATGGCGATGGAACTACCTACGCCACCCATGTCGCCCGGATCGCCGCTCGCGCCAGCCGCATCGCGCGAGGCGCCGAGCAACCAATCGCGACGGTCATGTCATCGATCTCGGCGCCGGCGATGAAGCCGGCGGTTGACCGCCCGCGTTACCAACCGACCGCGCTGTTCGGCGAGTCCGCCAGCTTTGCGAAACCGCCGAAGCTGGAGCCCGCCGCGGCCCAGCCGCCGACCGAGCCCTCACCGGACCTGCTGGCCCGCTGGATCAGCGCACAGTCGTCGCAGGCTGCGGAGAGATCTTCTGCCACAGCAATTGCGCCGCCCCGTACCCCCCAGCCATCGGCTTCAGGACCCAACCCATACAAACCCTGGAGCTAGGTTGCGCTAGAACTTGCAGGTGCGGCCGAGCAGGCGCCCGACGAGCGTATCGCCAACACGGACTTCCTCCGCATCGGGACAATCAGCCGCCGCCGGGATCCCCTCACGCAGGAAGCGCATGCGGTTCATCCATGCCGGTTGGGCGCCTTGCTCGATCGGATCGAGCGACAGAACAGCGGCATCCGATACTTGTGTCAGGCATTCGTAGAGGGCGCCCGTCCTTGCGCGCAACCCAACGGCCACCTGCTCGCCGTCCTGACGCGGATAGACCGCCGTCGCGAGAGCTGGCTGTCCAAGCTGGGCGAGGCACGCATCGATCGGCCCGAGCGATTCCGCAACCGTCGCAGCTTCAGCCGACGCATTCGCCACCGAGCCCGTAAACGCACAGCCGTCAAAGTTCAGTTCATCGAACGTGACCAGTGCAGAAAATTCGCCGCTTCCGCCCGCCTCGGTGCTGCAGGCCTCGCGCTTGATCGTGACCGTCAGCGAGCCCGTCGCAAAAACATCGGCGCCATTTTCCTGCCGTGGCTCCACCAGCGGCTCTTCGATCGCGCGCAGTCCCGAGCGCTTGAAGGAGAACCAGCCGTCAACGATTTCCATGCGCCAGGCTGGCTCGTCGCCAGCTGCATAGAATGGCGCCGGCAGCACCCATGTTGAGGTGTCGAGCGGTCCGGTCGGCGCGTTCACGATCGGCGAGTTGATCGGATCGGACGCGCCTGCCGGAGACGCTGGCGAGCCGCTCGGCGCGCCGGCCGCGGCTGGATCGACTGCAGCGGTCTGCGAGGCATTGTCGCCGCATGCGCTCAGGAACAGCGCGATGACAGCCAGCGCTGCAATTCGCCTCCGCTCCCCACGGTTTTGGGCGGCGACACTCCGCATACTCCTGAATCCTCGTTCCATTCCCAACCGGCCGACTTCCGCTGGCGTCATCTCAGACTCACACAGTAGCACTTCCCCGCCCAGAGAGGAGCCCTGCGACCGCAAGGTCCATCGCCCCGCCGCGTGATGACATTCCAGCAATATACCACTGATTTTCTGCGCTTTTGGATAACACGAGCCGTGGCGCGCGGAAATCGGGCCTTGAATGACTTCGCGCCTGGGGAGATTGTCTGGTCAACGGCTTACGCCCTCCGGGATGGCGATGAATCCGGGCTGAACCAACAAAGGCGCAACCGAACCATTGGCGCCGCGTTTGTGCCGTCAGCGTCGCCGATATACATCGGCGCGAACCGGCGTGGGCGTCGATTCGGACTTTAAGGGAGATATCGATGAAACGGACTCTTGTGTTCATGGCTTCGGCGCTTGCGCTTGGCGCCTGCGCCACTGACCCGGTCACGGGTGAAATCATTGGCGGTCGCACGGGCACGGGCGCGCTGATCGGCGCCGCGGCCGGCGCAATCGGCGGCGTCTTTGCCGGCGGCAATGACGGGCGCAATGTCGCTGTCGGCGCAGCCGTGGGAGCGCTCGCGGGCGCTGGCATCGGCCGCTATATGGACGGCCAGGAAGAAGACATGCGTCGCAAGGTCGCCGCGAGCGGCATCGGCATCCAGCGTATCGGCGATCGCATCGAACTCGTCATGCCGTCCGACGTCACCTTCTCGAAGGGCTCGGCGACGCTTGATCCGACCTTCATGCCGACGCTCGACAAGGTTGCGGAGTCGCTGAACCTTTACCCGAAGACGACGATCGACATCATTGGCCACGCATCGACCGAAGGCGCAGACCAGGCGAACCTGGACCTGTCCTATCGTCGCGCCGAAGCCGTCCGCGTCTACCTGCAAAGCAAGGCCGTGCTCGGCCAGCGGATTGCGACCGGCGGTCTTGGCGAGAGCCAGCCGCTCGTCGTTCCGGACGACACGGAAGCCAAGCGCGCGGTCAACCGCCGCGTGCAGATCGTTCTGCGTCCCGTCACGCAGGGCTGATCCACGCGATCGAGGACTTTGGAAAGGGCGCTCGAAAGGGCGCCCTTTCTGTTGTCACTTCACTGCGACGAAGCTCTTCACCTGTTCCTTGAGCACCTGATCAACAGCCGCCGCCATCTGGTCCAGACCCGACAGCGAACTGCCGACAACCTTGTAGTCCAGCGTCAGCTTCGTCGTTCCCGGCGCCGACCCATCCGCAAGCGTGAACGTCATCGCCGCGCCGACGCCGAGATCCTGCAGCGGACCAAACGCGCCGTCGATGCGCATCATCCGTCTCGGCATCACCATGACCACGCGACCATGCTCCACCTCGCCGCCAGACCAGATTT
>CADEDX010000591.1 GCA_902826195.1 uncultured Bradyrhizobium sp.
GGCCTTCGATATCGCACTTTCAAGTCTGGCGCTGGTCATGTTGGCGCCCACGATGCTGATCGCCGCCATCGTGATCAAGCTCGACTCCCGTGGGCCTGTGTTTTTCTCGCAGCTTCGCAACGGCTTCAACACCAAGGAGTTCTGGATCTTCAAATTCCGCACGATGACAGTCATGGAGCAGGGCACGGAAGTAAAGCAGGCGGCCCGTAATGATAAGCGGGTGACGCGTGTCGGCCGCTGGCTGCGCCGGTCGAGCGTTGATGAGCTTCCGCAATTCCTCAATGTGCTGAGAGGGGAGATGTCACTGGTCGGACCGCGGCCGCATGCCACGATCCACAACAATGAATACGAAAAGCTGATCTGGAAATATGCCTTTCGCCATCATGTCAAACCGGGCATCACAGGCTGGGCCCAGATTCATGGGTTGCGAGGCGAGACGGCCACGGTCGACGCGATGGAGAAACGCGTCGAGCTCGACCTTTGGTACATCAACAATTGGAGCCTGTGGCTCGACATCAAGATCCTCATGCGGACGTTTGCGGCGGTGATCGGGCAGAAGGAAGCCTATTGATTTTCCACGATAGGCGCCGAGGTCAGGTTCCTTTCCCCGAACGGTTGTTGGAGCCCCTTTGCTGAGAGCATGCGACAACTGCCCGCTTGCTGTTCACCATGAAGAAGTTATCGCCTTGACTGTACTATTCGATTTTGCTCTTAAACCTGTCGGATGGTGGTTATATGGTCGAGCTGCAGTCAGCTGGCGAGGCGACTGCGAAACCGAGAGGTCCGGAGCTCGCGAGCGGGCTCTTAGTCTTGATAGTGGCATCGAACAGCAAAGTATTTTAAATGCATCTTGAAAAACGTATTCTGGTCACCGGCGGGGCGGGCTTTCTCCTGTCCCATCTTTGTGCGCGTCTGCTCGCGGAGGGCGCGCAGGTCCTTTGTGTCGACAATTTCTTCACCGGCGCGCGCAGGAACGTGGAGTCACTGCTTGATCACAAGCACTTTGAGCTGATTCGCCACGATGTTACCTTTCCGCTGTTCGTGGAAGTCGATGAGATCTACAATCTCGCGTGCCCGGCCTCGCCCGTGCACTACCAGCACGATCCGGTGCAAACGATCAAGACGAGTGTGCATGGCGCGATCAATATGCTCGGTCTTGCCAAGCGTCTAAACGCCAAGATCCTGCAGGCGTCGACTTCGGAAGTCTATGGTGATCCCAGCGTTCATCCTCAAACCGAAGACTATTGGGGCAACGTTAATCCGATCGGCCTGCGGTCCTGCTATGACGAGGGCAAGCGTTGCGCGGAAAGCCTGTTCTTCGCTTACCGGCACCAGCGTAATGTCGACATCAAGGTCGCCCGAATCTTCAATACCTATGGGCCACGCATGCACCCGAACGACGGACGCGTCGTTTCGAATTTCATCGTGCAAGCGTTGCTTGGCCATGACATCACGATTTACGGTGAAGGCTCGCAGACCCGCTCGTTCTGCTACGTGGACGACCTGGTCGACGGGCTCATTAGGCTGATGGGAACTTCACACGACGTGACCGGTCCCGTGAATATTGGGAACCCCGATGAGTTCTCGATTCTCGAGTTGGCATCGGCCGTTATCGAGCTGACCGGCTCATCTTCCAAAATCATCCACAAGCCACTTCCGCAAGATGACCCACGCCAGCGGCGTCCAGACATTTCCCTCGCCGATAAGGAGCTTTCCTGGGCTCCGCGGACAAAGCTCAAAGACGGTCTCGTTAAGACAATCGCCTATTTCGATAATTTGCTGTCTGATCAGGCCCTGCGGGCGTCTCTGAAAGCCGAATAGAACATGATCCGCAATAGCGGATACTGATGCTAAAGAGTTCAATTTGAGGTGATCTGGCAGAAGATGACCCAAGAGAGGTCATTCTGCTCCGCGGGCCCGCAAGGATGCGTAACGCTGCCTTTGTCGCGGTCGACCATAAACAAGCATCGGCTCTAACCATCCGGGAGCGCTGCTTGTAGCCCGCAAAACATGTCCATAGGCGGACGCCCCAATGCAGGTGAATCTCTGAGGTTTCTAAGGCCTGGCGTGCCGGGCTGCGGATCAACGGATCTCCATGTCAGCGGCGCCTTTGTTCCCCCGTAGAAACGCGGGGCTGCTTACCGAGCGGTAAGGTATCATATTGCCGACAAGCGACACTGCGATGTTCGGCCTCCACAAGATGCGGAAAATGTTGCATTGCCAAAAAATTGCGTATAATCCTTAAACAGGGCACATCAAATCGACTATAAAATTTGAGCGATTAATAATATTAATTGAGTGCTAAGGGGTTTTGTTAAACGCCATGGTCTTGCTCAGTTCCAGTCGCGTGAGCCGATCCGATTTAAAATCCATATTTCACCGGCTGCGACAAAGCTGGCTTTTGCTTGGGGTCAAGTCACATCGAGTACGGCTTGACGGTTGTTTCGTTCGATTGAAGCGACGTGTTTCCGATCCGGGCGCGTGTGATTGTGCTGTCCGCCGAAGTACCCGGTCCGATCATGCGGCGCCCTCGGCGAAATCAGGCCATCGGGTAAGTGTAGTGTAGGGGAGCGTCATGCCGAATTCGTCGCGAAACAAGACGGCGGTTGCAGATGGAATTTCCCTGACCACTGCATCCTGGCGAATACCGTTCCGCAGCATAGAGCCTCTGGTTTGGGGCCTGGATTGCGTCATCATTTTAGCATCAAGCATTGCGAGCGGATTGGCCTACCACAGTTGGTTCGTCGGCGCCGGCGGTGATCCGGAAACGTTTCTCGCGGTTGGCTTACTGGTTGCCGTGAACTTCACGACGGTTCTGGCTGCTCGCGGCAGCTACAAACCGTTAGGCTTAATCGCTCTGCAAAGCCGCCTCAAGGAAGCGATTACAATTTGGCTCATCGTCTTCTCGCTTCTGCTTGCCGTGGTGTTTTTGCTCAAGGTCGGTGCGACGCTTTCGCGCGGCGCGATAGGAACATTTCTGGTTGTTGGTTTAATTTCACTGATTGCCTGGCGCGTATTATTGGGTTCGTATCTAACCAAGGCCTTTGCGCATGGAGGGTTCGCCGAGCGGCGCGTCCTGGTCATAGGCGGGGCAGATGAGATCGACTACTCTGCAGGCCTTTATCGACTGCGCCGGTGTGGTTACAGGCCGATTGAAAACTTTCCCGTCCTCGAAGCGGATTTCGAGATCGCCAACGGCATGTCGGCGCGGCTTCGTGACGTGTTGAGCGAAGCCATTCGCACCGCGCAGTCGGGCAGGGTGGAAGAAATCTTGCTTGCGATACCGTGGAATCAGCGCCGCCTGATCGACTCCATCGTGGCTGTCCTGCGGGTCGTTCCTATTCCGATTCGCTTAGCGCCCGATCGCAGCATCGAGGGGCTACTCCACAAGCCGAGAAAAGAGATCGGCTCGACATGGGTTGTCGACCTGCATCGTGGTCCATTGACCTTGGGCGAATGCGCCATCAAGCGGACTTTCGATATAGTGCTTTCCAGTGTTGCGTTGATCACCCTGGCGCCGACGTTTCTGATAGCTGCGATTCTGATCAAGCTCGATTCGCGAGGGCCTGTGTTCTTTTCTCAGCTTCGCAATGGCTTCAACAACAAGGAATTCCGGATCCTCAAGTTTCGAACCATGACGGTTATGGAGGAGGGGTCCGAGGTGAAGCAGGCAACGCGCAATGACAAGCGAGTGACGCGGCTGGGCCGTTGGCTCCGCCGGTCGAGCATCGACGAGCTTCCACAGTTCTTGAACGTGTTGCGTGGCGAAATGTCGCTTGTCGGCCCTCGTCCGCATGCCGTAATCCATGACGACGAGTATAAGAAGCTGATCTCAAGGTATGCGTTCCGGCTTCATCTAAAGCCCGGTATTACCGGCTGGGCGCAAGTCAATGGACTTCGGGGTGAAACGGCCACGGTCGATCTGATGGAAAAGCGTGTCGATCTGGACTTGTGGTACATCAACAATTGGAGCCTGTGGCTCGACATCAAGATCCTCTTGAGGACGTTCGCTGCCGTGATGGGACAGAAGGAAGCGTATTGATCATCGTTGCCGATGATCGATCTTAAATCGCGTTGATCACCTAGCTTCCTGTGTTCACGCGGCGACAGTACAATATCCGTGTCGTGCCTGGCAGGTACCAAACGGGCTCGATCAGCATTGTTTGTGCTCGATGCCAGCGCACTACCCCAAAGCCCGGTTTCGCGAGTGGAGTTTGTAATGCGTGAATCCCGTTGAACGCCGTCGATCATCCCGAAAGACAACGATCAAACCGTTTATCTTGTAGCGGAAGACTTCTGAAAATTAGGCCGCGTCGGGCGCGAAGCTGAGTACGAAGCCACCGAACTGGAACCTGCTTTACAAGATTTCCTCTCAGGCCAACACAATAATTCCTTCCGCGTCGTGGCC
>CADEDX010000592.1 GCA_902826195.1 uncultured Bradyrhizobium sp.
CAAAGGCGCACGTGCGCCGTGCCCACCTTTTTCTCTTTGGGTAGAAGATGGTCGGCACGCTTTTGCTTTACCCACTCCACTCTCCATACAATGGCTGTCGTCACTCGCCCTGTGCGCAATTGCGCACTGGGGCGGGTGACCCAGTACTCCAGAGACGCCAGTAATTGAGACGATGGGTCGCGGCGTACTGGATACTCCGCTTTCGCGGAGTATGCGGGCTGTGGGTGAGGCGGTAAAGGCGGACTACAGCGCGGACTAAAGCAATGAACGGGACTAGATTGGCTAAATCTTTCCAGCCAGCTTCTTCATCGCCGCCTTGATCGACGCCGCCGCGTCGTCGTAGCCGTCCCACGCTTTCGTCCTGGCCAGCAACGCCGGCACGGTGCGGATCGTATACTTCTTCGGGTCGAGGTCGCCACGCACCTGCGGCCAGGTCAGCGGCATCGAGGCCGTCGCACCCTCGCGCGCCCGCGGCGACAGCACAGCGACCGCGGTCGAGAGCCGGTCGTTGCGCAGATAGTCGAGGAAGATCTTTCCCTTGCGCAGCTTCTTCGACATGTTGAGCAGATAGCGCTCCGGATCGTCATTCGCCATCCACTGGCAGACGCCTTGCGCAAACGCCTTGGCTTCCTTCCAGGTGACCTTGTCCCTTGCGCCATGCAGCAGTGGCGTCACCACGTGAAGGCCCTTGCCGCCGGTTGTCTTGCAGAAGCTTTCGAGGCCCACCGCCGTCAGCCGTTGCCGCATGTCCTTGGCCGCTTCGATTACTTCGGCGAATTCGACATTCGGCGCGGGATCGAGATCGAACACCAGCCGTCCCGGCGTGTCGTAATCATCCGGCGCGCAATTCCAGGGATGTAGCTCCAGCCCGCCGATCTGCGCGACCGCCGCCAACGCCTCGACCCGGTCGATCTGCAAGTAGGGCTTTCGGTCGCCTGCGACCTTGGCGAGTTTCAGGAGATCGGAGCTGCCCGGCATCGCGTGGCGCTGAAAGAACTTTTCACCATCGATGCCATCGGGCGCGCGGAGGATCGAACATGGACGGCCCTTGAGATGCGCGATCATCCATTCACCGACCGCTTCAAAATAGTTCGCAAGATCGAGCTTGGTGACGGCCGCGCCGTCGCCGCCGTCGGGCCACAGCGCCTTGTCGGGCTTCGAGATCGAAACGCCCATCACCTCGGCGGATTTCTTCGCCGATGATTTCATGGGGCGCACGATGGGTTTTGCGATATCAGTCATGGCGGGCCTCTCCGCGCGTATCTCCTTCGCCGGCTTGTCCTGGCGCAGTCCCTTGAACGCGGCCTGCCGAATGTTGCCACCATCGGTCCAACCGGCGAACTCGACTTCGGCAACCAGTTCGGGCTTCAGCCAATGCAAGTCGCGGGTCTTCTTCGGCGCATCCTTGCCGCCGAACGGGCTTTTGTCGGACGCAGCGGCCTTCAATGCCGGCATGATACGCCGGACGACATCCTGCCCAAAGCCGGTGCCGACGAGACCGACGAACACCAGATGCCCGTCGCGATACACGCCCGCCATCAGCGACCGGAATTTTCCGTTGGTGGTTTTCCAGCCGCCGAGCACGACTTCCTGCCCGCCGCGAATCTTCGCTTTCGTCCAGCTCTCGCTGCGTCCCGAGCGATAGGGCGCTTCCAGCTTTTTGGAGACAATCCCCTCCAGATCCAGTTTCCTTGCCGATTCCAGCACGGTGTCGCCGCGCTCTTCGAAATGATGGACGTAGCGGATCAGCTTTTCCTTGCCGCTCTTCCGCTCCAGCACACGCTTGAGACGCTCTTTGCGTTCCCGCAGCGGCAACGCGCGCAAGTCTTCGCCGTTGGCGAACAGCAGATCGAATGCAAAGAAAATCAGACTTCCAGTCTTGCCGTCGGCAATCGCCGCCTGCAACGCCGAGAAGCTGGGTACGCCATGGTGGTCCAGCGCGACGATTTCGCCGTCGATCAGCGCATCGGGCAACGCCTTGGCGGCTCGCGCGAGAGCGCCGAACTTGTCAGCCCAGTCCAGCCCCTTTCGGGTGAGCAGTGCCACATCGCCATCCTCGATCCGCAGTTGCACACGATAGCCGTCGAACTTGACTTCGTGGCACCAGCCGTCCGAGTTCGGCGGCCGCGCGATGGAGGCGCAGAGCTGCGGCGCGACGAAATCCGGCATCGCGGAAATCTTCTTCGGCTTCGCGGTTTGCGCCGGCGCACGGGTTCTGGTCTCCGGCGCGGCGCGCAGTGCCGCTGTTTTCCTTCCGGCACGCGCTTCAGCCGCGTCGCCGCGGCTCGAGTGCCAGACGGCGTCGGCCTTTGTCTTGCCCTCGGCCAGCATGAACGGCTTTGGCGCCTTGCCCTTGCCTTGCGCGATCTGCGCCATGGTTCGCCCCGAAGCCACGGAGCGATCCTCTTCCAGGATGTCGTTCGCCTCGCCCTCCTTGACGAACTCGTCACGGTGCTTGATCAGCAGCCAGTTGGTGCGCTTGCGGCCATAGCGGTCGCCCTTCATCCGCACCAACACCCAGCTGCCGTGCAGCTTGTCGCCGTGCAGCGTGAATTTCAGGTCGCCCTTCTTGAAACCGCGATCCGGGTCATCGGATTCCCATGTGCCGCGATCCCACAGCATGACGGTGCCGCCGCCATACTGGTCGTCGGGAATGGTGCCTTCGAAATCGCCGTAGTCCAGCGGATGATCCTCGACCTCGACGGCGAGCCGCTTGTCGTGCGGATCAAGCGAGGGGCCGCGTGTCACCGCCCAGGATTTGAAGACTCCGTCGAATTCCAGCCGCAGATCGTAATGCAGGCGGGTCGCGTCGTGCTTCTGGATCACGAACCGCCGCTGTGCGGCCGGCGCGACCTTGACGTCGCCGGAGGGCTCCGCCGTCTTGCCGAAATCGCGCTTCTTCCGGTACGTGCTGAGTTTCTTCAACGCCAAACCTCGACTTCAACTCCAAACCCCGATCACCCCTGGCCGCGCGCCCGGCAGCATCTGGAACGAAAACCCATACTAGCCGTTGGAGTTCCCAAACCCAACCATGCCGGAGATTGCCATGGCCCCCCGCGCCTATTGGAAAGGCACGCTGAAATTGTCCCTCGTGTCCTGTCCGGTCGTGCTTTACCCGGCTTCGACGTCGGTCGAGAAGACCCGCTTCCACATGATCAACAAGGAGACCGGCAACCGGCTGAAGCAGCAGATGGTTGACGCCGAAACCGGCGACGTTGTGGAGAGCGACCAGAAGGGCCGCGGCTACGAATTGAAGAAGGGCCAGTTTGTCGAAATCGAAAAGGAGGAGCTCGAGGCCGTCCAGATCGAAAGCAACCACACCATCGAGATCGACAGCTTTGTGCCGCGGGACGAGATCGACAAGCGCTACTACAACAATCCCTACTACGTCGCCCCGGACGGCAAGGCCGCCATCGACGCGTTTGCCGTGATCCGCGACGCCATGAAGGACGAAGATCGCGTCGCGCTGGCGCGCATCGTGCTGACCAACCGCGAGCACGTGATCGCGATCGAGCCGCTCGGCAAGGGCCTGCTCGGCACCACCCTGCGCTATCCCTATGAGCTGCGTAACGAGGACGAGTATTTCGAGGATATCAAGACACCGAAGATCACCAAGGACATGGTCGAACTGGCGGGTCACATCCTGCGGACCAAGGCGGCACATTTCGATCCGTCGAAATTCAAGGACGAATATGAGGATGCGCTGAAGACGCTGGTGCGCCGAAAGGCTTCGGGCAAGCCTATCAAGTTTGCCGAGCCCGAGGAAAAGCCCGACAACGTCGTCAACCTGATGGACGCGTTGAAGGCCAGCCTGAAGGGCAAGTCGACGGGCAAGCGCCGGACGCAGGCTCCGGCTGCGCGGGCGCCGGCACGCCGGTCGGCGAAGAAGGCGCACCGCTCGGCGGCGAGGCAGCGTAAGGCGGGGTGAGATCTTCTCCTCCGTCATGCCCGAGCCTGTCCCGGCCATCCACGCCTTCTCTCGAGCCGCACACGAGGCGTGGATGCCCGGGACAAGCCCGGGCATGACGGCATCCGGTGACAGAGTGTGCTTACAGCATCTCTACCGCTTCGACTTCTTCGCCGTCTTCTTCGAAACCTTCCGGCTTTTCGCTGCCTTCTTCGGCACCTTCTTTTCCTTGGCCCTCGCCTCCGAAAGTCCGATCGCGATCGCCTGCTTGCGGCTCTTGACCTTCTTGCCTGAACGGCCGCTCTTGAGCGTACCCGCCTTGCGCTTTTTCATCACGCGCTCGACATCGCTGGCGGCCTTTTTCGAATATTTGCGTGCCATTGCCTATCTCCGTCTTCATTTGGTGAAAAAGTAATCACCGCTGGCAGCCAAAGTTCCGGGCGCCGCTTGCATTGACCGGTCACGGGAGGCATTGTGGGCGCTGGAGA
>CADEDX010000593.1 GCA_902826195.1 uncultured Bradyrhizobium sp.
TTCGTCGTTCACAATCTCTCCCGCTCGATGGTGGCGCAGGCCTATGCACTCGGCGCGACCGCCGTGATTTCGCGTCCCAAGGAAGCCATTCTCAAGGTCGCGGAGATCGAACAGGCGGAAACGGCCGCGGAAGACAAGGGCGCAGAACCGCCGCCAGCGGACGAGGGCGTGGCCGCCTTTGCGTCGATGTTTTCGAATGTACGCAATGGCAAGCCGCTGAAGCTGGCCGATGCGCAGCGGGCGACCTCGAAGATCATCACCCGCGTCGGGCAGGACGGGCTTTCGACCTGGCTCGACGAGGTGCGCCGCTATCACGAGGGCACGTTCCAGCACTGCCTGCTCGTGACCGGCATTGCCGTCGCGTTTGGACTGGACGTCGGATTTTCCGGCGGGGACGTCTCGCGGCTCGGCATGGCCGCGACGCTGCACGACATCGGCAAGGCGCGCATTCCACTCGCGATCCTGGACAAGCCGGGACGCCTCAATCCCGAGGAAGAAGAGATCATCAAGCGGCATCCCGCGATCGGATATGAATTGCTCAAGGGCGTGCGTGGCATCAGCCCGGAAATCCTCGACGGCGTGCGGCATCATCACGAATATCTCGATGGTTCCGGCTATCCGGACGGACTGTCGGGATCGCAGATCTCCGATCTGGTCAGGTTGCTGACGATCTCGGATATTTTTGCGGCACTGGTCGAGGCAAGGCCCTACAAGCCGCCGATGCCCCGGGAGGACGCCTACCAGATCCTCTGCGGCATGGAAGGCAGGCTGGAGGGCGCTCTGGTCAGGGCGTTCCGCAAGGTCGCGCTCGCGACGTGATGAACCTGCGCCCGGTTCGCGCGCACTGATTTCCTGAGCAAGCTGCCATCGTATCGTCCGCACGTTCGTCGGCGGAAATCAGCGCATGGGCATGGTGCATCCGCCTCCGCAGGATACCCCTTGCTGTGGAGCGGGCGGCTGTTGCTGGTTATCGTTCGGGCCGAAAGGCGACGCCATGAATGTCATCGTCCAGGATATCGATCGAACGCTGGAATACCGCTCGGACGCGGTCATGGTCCGGCTGCTGCCGAGCGGCCTTTTGCTGATCTTTCTCGGCCTGTTGATACATGTGTTGTCGGATCCCGCGCCGATCGGGACGATGATCGCGGTCGCCCTCTGCGTGGCTTTCGGAATCTGTCTGGTCTGCGTTGCACTCTGGAGGCGCATCCATCACGGCAGGCCGCTGTTCAGGCTTTCGCCTGACGGCGTCGACTACCGGATCCCCTGGCTCAAGGCGCTGCACATCCCCTGGAGCGAAATCCGGGGCATCGACACCATCGACGTCGAGGCGAGGTACTGGAGTTTTTGGGACTTCCGTTACGGGTTTCAGGTGATCCCCGACCGCAAAGTCGTAAACTATCCCAACGTCACCGTCGTGCTGGTGTCGAAGCAGTTCTACGACCAGCGGATAAGCGTTGCGGCGCGGCTCCTGCCAGGTCCCGGCTGGAGGGCGAATTTCGTTCCGAAAGACGGGCTGGTCCAGGTCGCCCTTCACCACGATCTCGTGTCGGTCGAACCGCGGCCGTTGCGCGAAGCGGTCGAAGCGCGATGGATCGCATTTCGCGACCGACCCGGCAAGACGAGCGTTCCGAGCGTCGCGGTGCGGCAGGACAATGCCACGGCGGCTTCAAAGCCCGCCGTGGCGCGCGCCGCGTCCGGGACGGCCGTCGTTGCGATGGGGGCAAACCCGAAAGCCGTGTCGCGGTGGCAAGTAATGGCGAACTCCGTGCTTCTGATTGGCATCGGCATCCTGCTGGCCAATCTCGCCGGGTGGTGGGAGTTGCCGGGGCAGAACCAGGTGCGTGAAGTCAGAACCAAGGCGCAGACGGAACAGAAAGCCTGGGCGGACTCGATCAAGCGGAACAGGGAAGAAAGCAGAAAGCTCGAGGCGGAGCAGAAAGAGTTGCGGCGCAAGCTCGACGAGGACATGCGGCGGATGTTTGCGCCATAGAAGGTTCAGCCGGCGTCCGCTTCCGACGTTTCCCCACCCTTCGTTTAGTTTGCCGCGCCGCCCGCGGATGCGCGGAGCATGCAGCCATCGCTTGCAGAGAGTGTCTCTTCCGTCTTGTTACGAGCGTGGCCAGCATCCGGTACATGCAGGCATGCGCGGCGAAGGCGTCTGCGTTTTGAGACCGTCACACACGCTTAATGTTGGTAAACGAAAGATGAACTGTCGCTGCAACGTGCGGCGAGAAAGCCTTGGCCGGTGCTTGGCTGGCAAGAGGCTGGTTCAGTGAGGAAGTGGTATGAAAATGATCAAGACGGTCGCGGCAGCTGCCGCGCTGGCTTGGGTCGCTGCAGTTAGTGTATCCCCCGCATCCGCTGGCTTTATCAGCAATCCCATCAACGGTTACTCCTTTCCCTATCTCGGCACCGGGACGGGTGGTCAGCAGACGCAATACATCGGCCAGACGTTTGCGACGCCCATCGTCGGGCAACTGATTGACTGTCAGTTCACCCTGAACAGCTCGACCGTCACTTCGCTGTATGCCGCGGTGTATGAGTGGAATGGCTCCAATCCGACCTCGCTGCTCTGGCAAAGCCCGACCATATCGGGAATCGGATCCGGCGCGAACGGATCAGGTCTTTTCGACTTCTCGCCGACCGGCGTGAACCTTCTCGAGAGCCACACCTACGTGGCCTTCCTGAGCACCTTCGGCATCGCGGGCAATTCCGGCCTGGCGACCGTCGGTACGTGCTTGAGCTTCAGCCAGTGCACCGGCGGTGATCCGCATCTCGGCAATCTGGTCTACGCCAACGTCTTCGGCGACGGCACCACGACCTGGTCGAACGCAAACCGCGCTTTCGACGCCACCTTCTCAGCGACGATCTCCGCCGTCCCCGAGCCTTCCACTTGGGCGATGATGATCCTCGGCTTCTTTGGCGTGGGTTTCTTGGCGTATCGGCGCAGGAACGAGATTGCCATCGCCTGATTTTCGGCCGCGGCCTGTCAAGCACAACAGAAAGACCGCCCGCGTGGCGGTCTTTTTTGTTTCCGCAAGCTATTTGCGTCGCCAATCTCGCTGAAGCTGTTTGCGCATTCCAGGCGTCGTCTCCAATCGATGCGCCGGCTGGTTGATCGTTAACTCGCGTCGAGCCCTATTCGAAGCCGTCACGCGCTCTCGCAGCGAGAGCCGTTCGAAAACGTAGTCAGCCTCAACTCAGTCGGAAATGGTGCTGCCAGACAGGATTGAACTGAGGCGCCAATTCAATACGGCATTGATATTATTGAAAATTGGTCCGTCGATGCGCTTTTGTGTGGCACCTCGTGTAGCGGCGCGTAACAACAGATACTATACCTGTGGCAACCCGTCTCGTCGGAATGCAAGGCCGCCCGAACTAACATCCACCAATGTAGGTAAAGCGGCGATCGTTGCTCCCTCAAGTGGTGAAGTTTCTCTAATTTGGCTGTTTTTATCCGACATCTTTAGGGGAAGCAGATGAGCAAGGAGGGAAACAGCTTCACGGCCGAAGCGTCGGCCTTCGGGTATCTTTATCAAGCCCGACCGGTGCTGCTCCTGTGCATTCCCTACGACGGAAGGTTTCAATCGAACGCCTCGATGACGTCTCTTTCGAGATGGCTCCGCCTTCCAGCTCTTGCAAACCAAGCATCATATCGATCGCGTTGCCCAACCTTAGCAATGCGAGCCCTTACCTCTGGAAGACTCTCCGCATCTGGGCAGAGATGGCCAAGAATGATCCTTCGCTGCCGTCGCGTGCGAAGTTAATTTTGGTGACCACGGCCGTGGCTCCCAGCGAATCCCCGGCTGCCAGCGAATATACGTAATTGCCGGTTGACTCACCATCGCCGTCTACAAGAGGCGGCGATGATCCCATTTGCCTGAACGCAAACAGCTTGCGGAAACTCCAAATGGACAGGGCTGCTTCGCGATGCTGTTCTATGAAAGAGGACGGCACATGCGACGATACCATCGTGGTTACTGCATCATCAACTCGAATGGGCGGCATATCGCATCGACAAACGACGAGGATGGGATTGCCCTTCATTCGTCTATCTGGTGCGCGTACTGAGCGCCATGATGCGCTCTGGGCCGCGTTGATCAAAATCGAGTCGTTTGGAGCATTGAATCGATCGATCATTGGTAGATTAGCGGCCCCGCGTTGGCTAATGGATTGCTAAACCAACCAGTCAAATTGATCTCGACGCTGCCTGCGTTCGTGGTGCTTGTTAGACCTTGTCGATCAGCGGCTGTTGTTCGGCGGCTAGTTCACTGAACCCGACAAGATCCGGGAGAAGGTTTCATTTTTGCGCTCGAGGCCGACCCATGCGATGGAGGCGGTACAACTCGCTAGTCGCGGATTAAATTTTGTTAGATAAAGATTC
>CADEDX010000594.1 GCA_902826195.1 uncultured Bradyrhizobium sp.
CGTCTCAATCGCGCTTTGCGCGATTGATCCACCCTCTCCCACAAGGGGAGAGGGTTCGAGGCACACCATGACCTCACCCGACCTCCCCGCCGAACTGAAAGCCGCGCTCGACGGCAAGCTGCGCGGTTTCTCCCGCAATGACGCCGCCGGCCGTTCCGCGTCGATCTCGAAGACCTACCGCGAGGGCGGTGGCTCCGGCGGCATCCGCTCAGAGGTCGATGCGCTGGCCTACGCGCTGGCGCGGATGCCCGCGACCTATGCCGCAGTCACGGCGAGCCTGAACGCGCTGGCCGAAATCAGGCCGGATTTTGCCCCAAACAGCCTGCTCGACGTCGGCGCCGGGCCGGGCACGGCGACCTGGGCCGCGGCCGAAGCCTTTTCGTCGCTGCAGGATTTTGCGCTGCTCGACGCCAATGACGCCTTGCGCACGCTGGCGCTCGGCCTTTTCACCGACAGCTTCCGCCTGCGCGACGTCAGCTATGAACGCGGCGAGGCCCGCGCGGCCCTGGCGAAAGCGGATGCGGCCGATCTCGTTGTGGCAAGCTACATGATCGGCGAGATCGGCGATGGCGAGCGACGCGCGCTCGCCGACCTGATGTGGCAAAAGACCCGCGACACGCTGCTCGTGGTCGAACCGGGCACACCGGCCGGCTATGCGCGCATCATCGCACTCCGTGAGCAGTTGATCGCCACGGGCGCGCATGTCGCCGCCCCCTGCCCGCATGACGGCAAGTGCCCGCTGCAGCCGCCCGACTGGTGCCACTTTTCGCAGCGCTTGCAGCGCTTGCGCGCGCACAAGCAAATCAAGGGCGCGGAGCTGCCGTTCGAGGACGAAAGGTTCTCCTATGTGGCACTGACGCGCGCGGCAGTCGGCGCACACCCGTCGCGGGTGCTCGCACAGCCGGCTGTGAGCAAGGTTGAAATAGCGGCAAAACTCTGCATGCCGGAGGGCGTTGCGCTCATGAAGGTGCCGCGCCGCGCCAAAGCGGGGTATGCCGCCGCCCGGCGCTGGCGGTGGGGCGATGCGGTGCAGGAAACGCCGCTGCGCATGCGGGACATGAGCGGATGAACTTATCCCGCCCTACTTCCGACTAACGCCAGGCCCCACATCGCGGGCGGGCTCCGCCTGCCTGGTTTTCGTCTGGCTACCCTGCCTTTTCGTCCCCCTTCAGGAGTTGTCCGTCATGTCGACCGGCTGGATCGTTCTCGGCGTCATCGTCATCATCGTGCTGTTCGCGTTCGGCGCCTATAACCGGCTGGTGGCGCTCAGCCAGCGCGTCAGCCAGGCCTTTGCCGACATCGATGTGCAGCTCAAGCAGCGCCACGACCTGATCCCGAACCTGGTCGAGACTGTCAAGGGCTACGCCAGCCATGAGCGCGGCACGCTGGACGACGTCATCAAGGCGCGCAACTCCGCGATGTCGGCGCAGGGTCCGGCGCAGGTCGGCGCCGCCGAGAACCAGCTCTCCGGCGCGCTCGGGCGGCTGATTGCGCTGTCGGAGGCCTATCCGGACCTCAAGGCCAACGCCAATTTCCAGCAGCTCGCCGGCGAACTGTCCGATCTCGAAAACAAGATCGCGGCCAGCCGGCGCTTCTTCAACAACGCCGTCCAGGAATACAACACCGGCATCCAGCAGCTGCCCGCCGCGCTGTTCGCCGGCATGTTCGGCTTCACCCGCAAGGAATTCTTCGACCTCGGCGCCAGCCGCGCCGAAGTCGAAACCGTGCCGAGCGTGAAGTTCTGACGCGTCGAAGATCCGGCAGAGCCGCCCGTCATGGCCGCATACGGTCTCTACACGCACATCGCATCGAACAAGACGCGTTCGATGCTGCTGCTCGGCGGGCTGTTTCTGCTGATCTATGTCCTGGTGTTCGCCGGCGCGCTGGTGGCCGAGGTGTTTTTGCACGGCGGCAGATCAGTCAATTTCTACCTGACGAGCGCCAAGCGCGACCTGATCGCGGCGTTTCCCTGGGCCACCATCGCCGCCGCGGTGTGGATCGTGATCGCCTATTTCTTCCACCAGAACATGATCGACGCCGTGACCGGCGGCGAAAGCGTGACGCGGCAGCAAGAGCCGCGGCTGTATAATCTGCTGGAAAACCTCTGCATCTCGCGCGGCATCCCGATGCCGAAACTGAAGGTGATGGACAGCCCGGCGCTGAACGCGTTTGCAAGCGGCCTCAACCGCCAGCAGTATTCCATCACGGTGACCACAGGTCTGCTGCAGGCACTCGACGATCCCGAGATCGAGGCCGTGCTCGGTCACGAGCTGACCCACATCCGCAACGGCGACGTGCAGCTGATGGTGGTCGCGGTGATCATCGCCGGCGTGGTCGGCTTCTTCGGCGAATTGTTCTTTCGCATGTTCACCAACTTTTCGTGGAATTCGTCCGGTGGCGGCGGGTCGTCGTCGCGCTCCTCGTCATCCTCGTCCTCCGACCGGGACAGCAAGGGCGGCGGCGGCGCAATCATTGCGATCATTATTGCGGTGGCGCTGATCCTGCTGGCCTGGCTGCTGTCGCAGGTCGTCAAGCTGGCGCTGTCACGGTCGCGCGAATTGCTGGCCGACGCCGGCTCGGTCGAACTCACAAAAAATCCCGACGCCATGATCTCGGCGCTGCGCAAGATCGAGAACCGCGGCGAGCTTCCCGGCGCCACCTCCGCCGTCATGGAGCTCTGCGTCGACAATCCGCGCGAGGGTTTTGCCGACCTGTTCGCGACCCACCCGTCGGTGGATTCGCGCGTCAAGGCGCTGGTCCAGTTTGCCGGCGGCCACGACCCCGGGCAGCTCGCCCTGCCGTCCGATACCGCTGATGATTCCGCCGAGCCCGAGGAAGCGCCCACTGAACAACCACAGGTGCCCCGCGGCCCGTGGAGTGACTCCAGCGAGCCTGCTGGCATCCCAGACGCCGGTCCCGATCCTGCGCAAGGCACGGCTCAAGGCCCTTCCAAAGGTCCTTGGGGCCGGCATGCCTGACCGCCACGATAACCTTGCGGATTAACGAATTCCGTATGAATCATGGCGGCGGCGGTCTAAGGAATTGAATTATCCCCTGTTTCTGCCATGTTCGCGCCCAAAGCGGGCAATGAGTCCTGCCGGCCGCCTCGCCGGCCGGAAGACGCGGTTAAAAGGAATTCCATGGCAAAGCCAGTCGTGATTGTGGTCGGCGCGGACAAGGGCGGGGTCGGCAAGACGACCGTGTCGCGGACGCTGCTGGACTATTTCAGCGCCAACAACGTGCCGACGCGGGCATTCGACACCGAGTCGCCGCGCGGCACGCTGAAGCGCTTTCACCCCGACATTACCGAGATCGTCGACATGACGACGACCGCGGACCAGATGAAGATTTTCGATACGCTCAACGCAGCCAGCCCGTCCGTCACCGTGATTGACGTCCGCGCCGGACTGTTGTCGCCGGCGCTGGCTTCATTGCGCGACATCGGCTTTCTCGACGCCGCCAAGGCCGGCCAGATCACCTTTGCCGTGTTCCACATCCTGGGCCCCTCGATCGCCTCGCTGGACGAAATCGCCGAGACCGCAGGTTTCATGCAGGGCGCCAAATACTTCCTGGTGAAGAACTTCATCAACGACACCCAGTTCTTCCAGTGGGACCAGGCGACCTATAATTCCTACTTCCACCGCATCAAGGACGCCACCGACCTCGTCATCCCAAAACTCAACGAAATGGCCTATGAGCAGGTCGAAGTTTCCTCGGTGCCGTTCCTCAAATTCGTCGCCAACAAGGGCAAGGACGACGAAGCCGCGAACTATTCGTTCGTGCTGCGCGGCTATGTCCGGCACTGGCTCGCCAACGTCTGGAGCGAGTTCGACCGCATCAAGCTGACCGACCTCGTTGGCGCCAAGCCGGGCGTGCGCGGTGGTGAAAAATAAGTCGCGACGCCGCCGCGATGGGGCTGGAATAGCCCAAAATTTACTTTGATATAGCGGGCGATGAGTACCACGCCCGTTTACATCATTTGCTCGCCACGACCGCTGGTCGGCAAGACGCTGCTCGCGCGTCTGCTGAGCGAATTTCTGCTGCTGAAAGACGGCACGGTTTCCGCCTTCGACATCAATTTGAAGGAACCCTCACTGCTCGAATATCTGCCGCGCGTCACCGAGACCGCCGACATCATGGACACGTTTGGCAAGATGGCGCTGATGGACCGGCTAATCGTCCATGACGGCGTCGCCAAGGTAGTCGACCTCGGCTTTCACGCCTTCGACGAGTTCTTCAAAATGACCAGCCAGATCGGGTTCCTGAAAGAGGCATCACGGCGCGACGTCGCCCCGATCATCCTGTTCCTGGCCGATACCGACCGCGTCTCTGCGCGCGCCTATCCGATGCTGCGGGAGCAAATCCCGCTGAGAT
>CADEDX010000595.1 GCA_902826195.1 uncultured Bradyrhizobium sp.
TGAGCGTCGTGCCCTTGCGCAGCGAGAGCAGCTCCAGCATCTGGTATTCCTTGCCCGTCAGGTGCACGCGCTGGCCGCCCACTTCGACTGTCTTGGTGTCGAGATTGACCACGAGGTCGCCGGTCTGGATGACCGACTGGGCGTGACCCTTGGAACGGCGCACGATCGCGTGGATACGGGCAACCAGTTCGTCCTTGTGGAAAGGCTTGGTCATGTAGTCATCGGCGCCGACGCCGAGGCCCTTGACCTTATCCTCGATGCCGGCGAGGCCGGAGAGGATCAGAATGGGGGTCTTGATCTTGGAAACCCGGAGCTGCTTGAGCACGTCATAGCCGGACATGTCGGGCAGGTTCAGGTCGAGAAGGATAATGTCTTAGTCATATAGCTTACCGAGGTCGACGCCTTCTTCCCCGAGGTCCGTCGTATAGACGTTGAAACTCTCGGATTTGAGCATCAGCTCGATCGACTGCGCGACAGCGCTGTCATCTTCAATCAGCAAAACGCGCATGCCAGTCCCCTTTAGTCCGCCGCTCCGGGCGTCAGGTCGGCCGCACCTGCGGCACTCAAAACGCCTTTAACAACTGATTCGGATCCTGACAGACACATGGTTAACAAATCCTGATTCCAGTTCGCAAGCTCTTTAAGTGCAATTTCTAGCGAATCGCCGTAAGATGTTGCTTGGAAGCAGTTTTTCTCGACCGTGTGTACTCAAGCTCCAGATTAAGAGACGGGCCTAACCGACTCCCGCGCTAACCCTTCTTCTGACGGGCGTGCGCTCTCAGTCACCAAAAGACAGTGACGCAATGATTAATGATGCGGGTAAACACGAGGTTAAGCGCTACCGCCTAATGCGCGGAAACTTAAGGTTTTCGCAATGAAGGCCCTGGCGGAGCAGATCGGTGACATCGACGGCGTCAATATATATGGCCGCGTTGTGGGCGTGCGCGGGTTGATGGTCGAGATCGCGGGGCCCATCCATGCGATGTCGGTCGGCGCCCGCATCGTGATCGATACCGGCGGCAACCGGTTCATCCCGGCCGAGGTCATCGGGTTTTCCGGCAGTAATGCTGTCGTAATGCCGTTCGGCGGACTCGACGGCGTCAGGCGCGGTTGCCGCGCGGTCATCGCGACCGCGGCCAGCCAGGTGCGGCCGTCGCCGGCCTGGCTCGGCCGCGTCATCAACGCGATGGGGGAACCGATCGACGGCAAGGGGCCGCTGGCGCAGGGGCCATCGCCGATGCCCTACCGGGCCTCGCCGCCGCCGGCGCATTCGCGCAAGCGGGTCGGCGCGCCGCTGGATCTCGGGGTACGCGCGCTCAATACGTTCCTGACCTGCTGCCGTGGTCAGCGGCTCGGCATCTTCGCCGGTTCCGGCGTCGGCAAATCGGTGCTGCTGTCGATGCTGGCGCGCAACGTCGATGCCGACATTACGGTCATCGGCCTGATCGGCGAACGCGGCCGCGAGGTGCAGGAGTTTTTGCAGGAAGATCTCGGCAACGAAGGTCTGGCGCGTTCCGTCGTGGTGGTGGCGACCTCGGACGAGCCGGCCCTGATGCGGCGGCAGGCGGCCTATCTGACGCTGGCGATATCAGAGTACTTTCGCGACGAGGACAAGGACGTGCTGTGCCTGATGGATTCGGTCACGCGCTTTGCGATGGCGCAGCGCGAAATCGGGCTGTCGGCGGGCGAGCCGCCGACTGCCAAGGGATATACGCCGACCGTCTTCACCGAATTGCCGAAGCTGCTGGAGCGGGCCGGGCCGGGCACCGGGGTGGGCTCCATCACCGGGATTTTCACGGTGCTGGTCGATGGCGACGACCATAATGAGCCGATTGCGGATGCGGTGCGCGGCATTCTCGACGGTCACGTCGTGATGCAGCGCTCGATCGCGGAGCGCGGCCGGTTCCCTGCCATCAACATCCTGAAATCGGTTTCCCGCACCATGCCGCGAGCGGCCAATCCTCAATTCTTGCCCGTGATCATGCGGGGCCGCCAGGTGATGGCGACCTACGCCGACATGGAGGAACTGATCCGGCTCGGCGCCTATCGGGCGGGGTCGAGCCCGGAGGTCGACGAAGCGATCCGGCTGCACGAGCCGCTGGAGGCCTTCCTGCGCCAGGCCAAGGATGAAAAATCGACCCTGAATGACGGTTACGGCCAGTTGGCCCATATCCTCGGTAATTTGGAAACGGAACGCTAACTTTGTCAGGCCATCATCTCCGGCACATGATTAATGACGCCGGCGGGGTCCCCCCGGGGAGCCGGTACTGTCCCGCGTTCAGATTGGGACTTCTGGGGAGTATGAGTCGATGAAGTCACGAGAAACGCTTATCCGCCTGAAGAAATTTCAGGTCGACGAGAAGCGCCGAAGGGTTACCCAGATCGAAGGCATGATCGCCGACTTCCAGCGCATGTCGGTCGATCTCGAGCGCGAAATCCAGACCGAGCAGGACAGGGCCGGGATCAACGATCCCTCCCATTTCGCCTACCCGACCTACGCCAAAGCCGCAATTCAGCGCCGCGAAAACCTGACCCGTTCCGCCGACGAGCTGCGTATCCAGCTCGAAGACGCCAAGGGCCTGTTAAGCGAAGCGTTCGAGGAGCTGAAGAAGGTGGAATTGCTCGACGAACGCGACCAGGCGCGCGAACGCGCCGAGGAGAGCGCCCGCGAGCAAGCCGACATGGATTCCATCGGCTTGATGCGCGCCCGCCTCGGCGTTGCCTGAGATCCTGAACAGCCATCGGTTGCAATAATCGAAATCCCGGGCCGCAAGGTTCGGGATTTTTTTCCTGTCCAGGTCGTCTGTAACCGGCGACTTGGTGGCCCCTTTGACGCAGGGTATGCTACGAAACTTCCCGATTGCTCCGGCGTAAGCACGCGATGGAGGATCGCGATTTGAGGGACTCTGAATGCTGACGCCAGCGGAGCTGGTCTGGCTGATTGCCGCGGTTGCGAAGGGGGATGAGGCAGCTTTCGAGCGGCTTTACGCCGCCACGCGCGCGAAACTCTTCGGTGTCGTTCTCCGTATCTTGCGCCGTCAGGACCTCGCGGAGGAGGTCATTCAGGAGGCTTACGTCAAGATCTGGAACAGCGCCGGACAGTTCAACCCTGCGCTTGCTTCACCGATCACATGGATGGCGTCGATCGCGCGCAACCGGGCGATCGATGTCGTGCGCAAGAAGAGCGAGGTCTCGATCGAGGAGGAGCCGTCCGCGATGGAAGTGGCGGCCGATTCACCTGATCCGCTGGCAAGGCGCGAGATGACGGAAGAGTTGAAGCGGTTGCTGGAATGCGTCGGCCGTCTCGAGCCGGATCGGCAGAAGCTGGTGCTCCTGGCCTACTACAACGGCTGGAGCCGCGAGCAGCTTGCCGCCAAGTTCGAGACGCCGGTGAATACGGTGAAGACGTGGCTGCGCCGCAGCATGATGGAAATCAGGGAGTGTCTCGGGCTTTGATGCCCGGATCTTGAACGATGGCCCATAGCGAAGACCATATCGCGCTCGCCGCGGAATATGCGCTCGGTACCCTCGATGCCGATGAGCGCGCGCAGGCCGAGACCATGATGGCCGTCGATACCGAATTCGCTGCGATCGTGCAGGCCTGGGAATATCGGCTCGGTGCCTTGAACCAGATGGTCGGCTCGATCGAGCCGCGGCCGATCGTGTGGGAAAACATCAAGGTCGCGATCGGGCAATCCGCCGGACAGCAGGTGCCATTGGTGCTGCCCGAAGCGCCGCCGGCCGAACCCGTGGTCGAGCCCGTGACGGCAGAACCCGCGGCGCAGCCCGCGGCAGCGTCCCCGGTGACCGTGGACACTGCGAACGACAATTCCAACATCATCCAGCTGACCGGTCGGGTGCGCCGTTTGCGCAGCATCGCGACGATCGCCACCGCGCTTGCCGCTGCCCTGGTCGGAATGCTGGCGGTGCAGGTCTATCGGCCGGAAGCGTTGCCGGAAGCACTGCGGCCGAAGCCGCGTATCCAGACGGTCGAGGTCAGGGTCCCGGCGCCACCGTCGGTGCCATCGGCGCAATATGTCGCGCTGCTGCAGGGAAGCGCCGGCGCACCCGCCTTCATCCTGACCGTCGATGCCGCCACCAAGAATTTCACCGTCCGCAAGGTCGGGGCCGATGCCGAGCGCGGCAAGAGTTTTGAACTGTGGCTGATCTCCGACCGCCTGCCGCAGCCGCGCTCGCTCGGCGTGATCGGCGGCAGCGATTTCACCGCGCGCCCGGTGCTCGCCGGTTTCGACGCCGGCACAATCAACGGCGCGACCTACGCGGTGACCGTCGAGCAGGCCGGCGGATCGCCGACCGGTCAGCCGACCTCGGCGCCGGTCTATACCGGCAAGCTGATCGAGACGGTGCCGGCG
>CADEDX010000596.1 GCA_902826195.1 uncultured Bradyrhizobium sp.
TGCCGCGCGTTGCTACTAATACCGGCGATGTCGCACTTGACGAGCCCGACGTGCCCTGCATGCGCCGCTGACCCTCGGCGTTCGCGATCCACAGATCCATGCCGGCGGCGGTCTCGTTGGCGTTGATCGAGAACTCGCCGCCTTCGAACAGCGGCTGCACGCCGCGATAGCTGAATTTCTTCGGCGCGATGCCGCCGCGCAGTTTGGCGGCGAATTCGACGATCAGCGCCGCCTGCAGGGGACCGTGGAAGATCAGGCCCGGATAGCCCTCGACCTTGGTGACGTAGTCGCGATCGTAATGGATGCGGTGGCCGTTGAAGGTCAGTGCCGAGTAGCGAAACAGCAGCACGGGATCGCTGACATGGGTTTCGCGATGTTTGGCCACAGGCGCCGGCGGAGGGGCCTTTGGCGGCGAGGTAGGCGCCGCGCCGCCCATGTCGCGGTAGACAATGTCCTGGCGCTCGCGGATCGCGACCCCGCGCGGTGTCGTCACGGTATGCTCGACTGAGACGAAGCATAGCGAGCCGGTCGAACCGGTCTTCAGCGTCACGTCGGAGATGCGCGAGGTGCGCGTTTGCTCATCGCCGACGCGCAGCGGTTCGAGGAACTGAAGCTCGCCGCCGGCCCACATCCGGCGCGGCAGCGGCACCGGCGGAAGGAAGCCGCCGCGGGTCGGGTGGCCGTCAGGGCCGAGCATCGACATCGGAAAAACCGGCTGTGCCAGGCACCAATGTACGGTCCACGGCGCGGCATCGCCAGTCTTGGGCTCGCCGATGTCCTGGAACAGCGTCGCGCGCAGGCCCTTGACGAGTCGCGCGGTGACGACGTCGGTCGCTTCCGTGCCGCGGCCGATCCATTGGCGCAGATGGTCTAGGTCGAGTTTTTCGGCTGATGCGGTCATGGCTTCAGGCCTTTTTGCCGGCTAGGGGAGGTTCGGCATGCTCGCCGATCGCGGGCACGGGACCATAATGCCTGTTCTCGCCGACGAAGATCGCGGCCGGCGCGGCGTAACTCACCTTGCCCTTCGGCGTATCGACCTCGATGCGGCGCAGATGCGGATGCACGGCAAGGTCGGCCATGGTGTTCACCTCGGCGAAGGCGATGTCGGCCTCGTCGAGGCGCTTCAGCAAGTCGACACGGTCCATCGACGCAAAGCTGTCGGCCACCGTCTTGTCAGTCAGCGCACGGTTCTTGACCCGCTCGACCATATTCGCAAAACGCGGATCGTTCGGCAGGTCGGGCTGGCCGAGCACCTCGGCGCACAGCTTCTTCCACTCGCGCTCGCTCTGGATCGAGACCAGGATGCCCTTGCCGTCCTTGGAATTGAACACGCCGTAGGGCGCGATCGAGGGATGGGCCAGCGCCATCCGCTTCGGCGGGTTGCCGGCTTCCGAATTGATCAGCGGCACCGCCATCCAGTCGGCCATCACGTCGAACATCGAGATGCGAATGTCGGCGCCCTTGCCGGTGCGCCCGCGGGCGATCAGCGCCTCGAGAATCGAGGCATGCGCGGTGGCGCCGGTTGCGATATCGACGACCGAAATGCCGACACGGGACGGGCCTTCCGGGCCGCCGGTGATAGAGGCGAGGCCGCTCTCGGCCTGGATCAGCAGGTCATAGGCCTTGCGTTCGGCATAGGGGCCGGTGTCGCCATAGCCGGAGATCGTGCAGCAGATCAGCGCCGGATAATCCTTGCGCAGCCGCTCCAGCGAGAAGCCGAGCTTGTCCATCGAGCCGGGCTTGAGGTTCTGCAGCAGCACGTCGGCGCTCGCGATCAGCTTTTCGAGTTCGGCGCGGCCTTCCTTGGTGGCGAGATCGACCACCTGCGAGTTCTTGCCGCGATTGAGCCAGACGAAATAGCTGCTCTGGCCCTTTGCCGCGGCGTCGTAGCCGCGTGCAAAATCGCCCTCGGGGCGTTCGATCTTGATGACATGCGCGCCGGCATCCGCCAGCCGCGAACTGCAGAATGGGGCGGCGACGGCCTGTTCGACGGAGACGACGATCAATCCCTCTAGCGGCAACATGTTCTGTTCTCAGTAGGAGCGGGGCAGGCCGAGTACGTGCTCGGCGACGTAGGACAGGATCAGATTGGTCGAGATCGGTGCCACTTGATAGAGCCGTGTTTCGCGGAACTTGCGTTCGACGTCGTATTCTTCCGCAAAGCCGAAGCCGCCATGGGTCTGCACACAGGCATTGGCCGCTTCCCAGGAGGCATCGGCCGCCAGCATCTTGGCCATGTTGGCCTCGGCGCCGCAATCGAGCCCGGCCTCGTATTTGCGGGTGGCTTCCTTCACCATCAGTTCAGCCGCACGCATCTGGGCATAGGCCTTGGCGATCGGGAACTGGATACCCTGATTCATGCCGATCGGGCGGCCGAAAACGGCGCGCTCCTTGGCGTAGTTGGTCGCCTTGGCGATGAACCATTTGGCGTCGCCGATGCATTCGGCCGCGATCAGGATGCGCTCGGCGTTCATGCCGGAGAGGATGTAGCGAAAGCCCTTGCCTTCCTCGCCGATCAGGTTCTCGGCAGGCACTTTCATGTCCGTGAAGAACACTTCGGTCGTGGCGTGGTTCATCATGGTGCGGATCGGACGGATCTCAAGGCCGTTGCCATTGACCTCGCGCATGTCGACGATGAACACCGACAGACCATCGGTGCGCTTCTTGGCCTGATCCTTCGGCGTGGTGCGCGCCAGCAGGATCATCAAGTCGGAATGTTCGGCGCGGCTGGTCCAGATCTTCTGGCCGTTGACGACGTAGTGGTCGCCGTCGCGCTTGGCGACGGTCTTCAGCGAGGAGGTGTCGGTGCCGCTGGTCGGCTCGGTGACGCCGAACGCCTGCAGCCGCAATTTGCCGCTGGCGATCCCGGGCAGATACTGCGTCTTCTGGGCGTCGTTGCCGTGCCGCAGCACGGTGCCCATCGTGTACATCTGGGCGTGGCAGCCGCCGCCGTTGCATCCGGCGCGCTGGATCTCTTCCAGGATCGCGGCCGCCGCCGAAAGCTTCAGCCCGGAGCCGCCATATTCCTCGGGGATCAAGACCGAGAGGTAGCCGGCCTCGGTCAGCGCATCGACGAACTCTTTCGGATACGCCATCTGGCGATCGAGCTTGCGCCAGTATTCGCCGGGGAACTGGGCGCAGAGTTTGGCGACGGCGTCGCGGATGTCGTGGAATTCGTCTTGCTGTTCTGGTGCGGTCATTTGATTTTCTGGCGATGGATGGTGGGGGATGTCAATTGCTTAAGGCGCGTGCCGTTGTGAACTGGCGCTGGGTCCCTATGCTGAATTGTTATAGCGTATGAACCTGCCTTCGAATATTGGCAAGCGATGGATATCCGGCAGCTCAGGACCTTCAGTTGCGTCGCCGAGCTCGGCAGCCTCAGCAAGGCCTCCGACACGCTGCGGGTGGCGCAGCCGGCGCTGAGCCGCCAGATCAAGCTGCTCGAGCACGAATTGCGCGCCGATCTGTTTACCCGTAACGGGCGCGGCATGGTGCTGACCGATGCTGGCCGGCTGCTGCTGGCGCGCACCGCCGGCATCGTGCGGCAGATCGACCAGGTGCGCGACGAGATCCAGTCCGCCGGCGGCCCGCCCTCGGGCCGCGTGGTGCTCGGGCTGGTGCCGACCGTGAGTTCTGTGATTTCGGCGCGGCTCGCCCGGCGCACCGTCGACAAACATCCGGGCATCTCGCTCTGCATCGTCGAAAGCTACAGCGGCCATCTGACGGAGTGGCTGCACCGCGGCGAAATGGATCTGGCGTTGATCTACGGGCCGTCGAGCGACCTGCATCTGTCCGTGCAGAGCCTCGGTCGCGATCCCATCGTCGCCGTTGGTCCGCGCGGCAGCGGACTGGCGCAGAGGAAGCAGGTCGATATCGGTTGGCTGCTGAAGCAGACCCTGGTGCTGCCCAGTCATTCGCACGGCCTCCGCGCGCTGATCGAGCAGGCGGCGGCGAAGAAGAAGCTGAAGCTCAACGTCAGGCTGGAAGCGGATTCGTTCCGGGTGCTGACCAGTCTGGTGGAGGAAGGGTTGGGATACACGCTGCTGCCGCCGTCCTCGGTGCGCCACGAGGTGACGAGCGGCCGGCTGGAAACGGCAGCGATATCAAAACCGGCGCCGATGCGCGAACTGACCCTTGCGTCTCCCATCGATCATCCCGCCTCGACTGCGATCACGCTGGTGAGCGAGCTTCTACGCAGCGAACTTGTCGCTTGCCGCGAAGAGGGCCTCTGGGACATCAAGCTCGCCTGAGCCGATGCGAGGGCCGTTGCGATTGGCTTAGAACAAAAGCGGTCGGCCCTGCATTCGCAACTGGGCACAGCCGGCACGACGCACTCGCGTCGGCAGGCCTGCCCCAGCGATCGCG
>CADEDX010000597.1 GCA_902826195.1 uncultured Bradyrhizobium sp.
GCGTCACGCGCGACGAGCTGGTGGCGCATCTGCAAGCGAACCGGGTGGAGTTGAATGAGAAGACGTCGCGTGTGGATGTTGACGACCCGGCCAATCCAGACGCCGATTTCGGCGTAGACGAAACGACGTTCTCGAATTACTCGCTGCGCCGCTTCGACCCGCAGAACACCACCTATGCCGAGACGCGGCTATTCATCCCGGACCCGAGGCAGGCGCGGCTTGATGAGCTGGAAGCGCGATACCGCGCCGCAACGCCACGCACGGACCCGGATGAACTGGCTGATCTGAACGACGCGCGACTTAATCTGATGGCCGACATCGAGCGCGACACGGTTGGAAGCCACTTCGCGGAACGCAACGTAGTCGGCCACATGCAGACGACGATACAGTCGCACCATGGCCGTCCGGTGTTTACGCTCAATCAGGTCCAGTCCGATTGGGGGCAGCGCTTGCGCGAGCGGGGCGAAGCGGGGGCGGTAAATATCGAAGCGCTAATGCGCGATCGGGAAGCGGCGCGAGCCGCGATGAATGAGCAAGTCAAGGCTGGCAATTCGCTGCTTCCTTCCGGTCTGCAATTTAATAACCGCGATGACTTTACGATCGGCGCGGCGCAACACGTTGCTAATGATTTGGAAGACCAAGCCATTCGCATCACGCAAAACCCGATGCGGCGCGTGTTGCAGGCCGGCAAGGCGCAAAAGATGGTCGCGAAGGCGCAAGCCATCCGCGACGCGGCGCAGGAATTCCAGCGCCTAGAGGGCGAAGTTCGATCCAGCTACGGCGCCCCGATCGGCCATCCTCTCGTTGGCTCAACCGACCAGTGGGTGAACACGACGCTGCGCCGCGCCATCCGCCAAGCTGTCGAAGCGGATGCGGATTATATCGCCATTCCGACCGGCGACACGGTGCTGTCGTACAATCCCGGCGATACCAAGGGGATGCGGGAATTCTATGGGTCGAAGGGCGTCAGCGAGGCAGAGCGCGCGGCAATGGCGCGCAAAATGGATGATGACTACGCCGCTGGGGACTTTGAGACGATCGGCACCTATAACGAAAAGCTGCGCCGGTTGCAGTCGCGCGGCGACACGTCTTCTGTCGGCATCGTGCCGAAGAACCTGCGCAACCTGCTCGCCAAGATGGACAAGGACGTCAAGCCGGAACTCGTCGACACGTTGGATAGTCCCGTGGCTGGTGGCCCCAAGGGGCTCGGCGATGGCTTCACGATCTTTCCGCTAACCGACAAGATCAAAATGGCGATGAAGGGCGACGACGGGTTGCCCATGTTTGCGGTGGGGGGCGAAGGCGCGGCATTGCCTCCTGCTGATAAGGTAGATCTTGGTTTTAGTACGGTGCCGGATGGGGCGCGCGCGCAGTTTGATGAAATGCTTGCGCGTCCGGCGGCCCTTCGTGATATCCGCGCGCTAGATGGCCTTGCTCGCGAGCTGGACAAAGGAAATCTAGCCGAAGCTCTCGCCAAGGCAGCCCAAGAGCCGCGCCCCGCCGATCCGCCAATGATGGTGTACCACGGCACGGAAAAGGATTTTAAAAAATTCAACGTCGATGTGGCGCGCGCCAACAGCGACACCATGCAAAACTTCGGCGTGGACGCCGTGTTTGTCACGCCAAGTAAGGCATTTTCCGAAGGCTACGGAACGCCAGTTCCCCTGGAATTAAAGAGCGGGTTTTACTTCGACGTAGAAAACATGGGCGATCTCGCACGCTTGGCGCCGTTCATCAACTCGCGGCCGAACGCGGCGCGGTTCTGGAAGAAGCTGGAAGATGGCGGGCAAACCTGGGGAATGCTAGAGGGGCCTGATGTTGCTGCCGAAGTGAAGCGCCTCGGCTACGACGGCATCGTGATGTCCGAGCAGTATCACACCGCAACAAATGTTCGGCTTGCGCAAACGATCGCAGTTTTCACCGAAGGCAAGGTTGTGCACCGTGGCACGGATGATGTCATGTTCGCTGCGGCTCCGCGCGGCGCCGACGAACCGGAAGCGCCAACCATCCCGCGCGAATTGGTCGAGCAGGCAACAGCACTCGCCGAACGCATGGGCGTCAAGATGCCCGATGAACTCGCAACCATGGATCTCGACGATGCCATGAAGGCACTCGGCGGCGTGCTCGAAAGCATGGACAACAAAGCCCGCGTCGGCGCCAACAAGACCGGCAAGGAAGTGCAAGACCTCGTCGACAAGGCGGGGGAACTCAAGAAGTTCGCCGAGGCCGATGACCAGGAGCTAATGGAGATCGTCAAGGGCACGATCGCCAAGCTGACCGGCTCGCCTGTCGCCCGCAATATCCATCCCTTCGATCCGATGCTGAAGGAAGGCAAGTCCGGCCCACTCCACGCGCGCACGCTCAAGATACCGGACGCCAAGGTGGTAGACTTCCTCGACGATGATATTGAGCGGATCGGGCTCCACTACGTTCGCTCGATGGCGCCGGACGTCGCCTTGACGCGTGAATTCGGCGACATGAACTTGACCGAGGATTTGCAGCGCGTCCAGGATGAGATTGATACGCGGTTGGCGTCTGCCGCCACGTACAAAGAGCGCAAGGCCATCGAGAAGGAAGGCCGGCGCACCATCAAGGATATTCAGGGCGTGGTCGCGCGCCTGCGCGGAACGCAGAACATTGCCCATGATCCAACGTCGTGGGGACCGAGGGCGGCAACGGCCGTCAAGCAATTGAACGTCCTGCGCCTGATGGGTGCGGTTCTCGCGGCTTCCATCTCAGACGTGCCCAAGCTGCTATTCACGCATGGCTTCCGGCAGAATGCCGACATGCTCGCCGATCTCGTCACCAATTATTCCAACCTGCGCATGGCCAAGGCTGAAGCCAAGGAAATGAGCGCGGGCCTGGAATTCGTGATGAGCCGGGCCGGGCAAATGTGGGATACGTTCGACGACATCGCCGGCCACACGATGCCGGAACGCGCGTTGCGCTACGCCACCAACAAGATGGGGCGGCTCAACCTGATGGATGCCTGGAATAGCAACCTGAAACAGCTATCCGGCGCCATGACTTCAAACCGCGTGCTCCGCGCTTCGCTCGATTTGGTCAATGGTCGGATCTCTCCCCGCGATCTCGACAAGCTGGCGCAGTCCGGCATTGATGCGGATCTCGCGCGCGTGATTGCCGACCAGTACAAGAAGCACGGCGACGTCCACGGGCGCCTGATGTTGGCCAACGTCAACGCCTGGGACGAAACCAGCGAGGCCATGATGGGCAAGCAGGCCCTTATGGCGGCGGTTCGTCGCGAAGCAGATTTGACCGTTACCACGCCTGGACAGGAAAAACCGTTGTGGCTGTCAACTCACTTGGGCTCGGTGCTCGGGCAGTTCCGCACATTCCAGTTGACCAGCATTCAACGCACGTTGATCGCGGGATTGCAGGAAGCGGACGCGGCCAAGGTCGTAGCGCTCACGGGCATGATCGGGCTCGGCATGTTGTCGGAACAGCTCAAGATGCTGATCCACGGCAAGGAGAAGAAGAACGGCCCCAAGGATATGGGCGAATGGCTCTATGCGGGGCTTGCCAATTCCGGGGCCTTGGGTTGGCTAACCGATGCCGACCAGACGATGCACAAGGTTTCTGGCGGCAACGTGTCGGTGGGCAAATTCGCGTTCGGCAATGATCGGGCGATCAGCCGCTTTGCATCGCAGAACGTGGTGGGCTCGTTGCTTGGTCCTACGTTCGGGGCGGCTACCGATGTAGGCCGATCTGCCGGCGCGATCATGCGCAAGGAAGGCATGACCGAGGGCGACGTTCACGCCATGCGGCGCCTGCTGCCGTATCAAAACCTGTTCTACATCTCGCGTTCGTTGCGTGCGTTCGAGGAAGGCATGATTGACGCGATGGGCATCCCGCGCGCGCAACAGCGGAACTAGATCAATGACCGTATCCAGCACCACAACGGCCGTTTCCTACTCGGGGAACGGAAGCACCACCGCATTCGCGGTGACGTTTCCTTTCTTTGAAATCACGGTCGAAGAAATTTCAGCGCTTGGTGTCGTCACCACCAAAACCGAAGGCACGCACTACACCGTGGCGGGCGGGGATGGATCGACCGGCACGGTTACCATGCTGGTTGCGCCTGCGTCTGGGGTGACGCTGCGCGTGCGCCGCACGACGTCACGATTGCAGGCGACAGATTACGCCGAGAATGACGCGTTCCCGGCTGAGACGACAGAGCAGGCGCTAGACCGCTTGCACATGATCGTTCAGGAATTGAGTGCGCAAGTGGGATCAAGTGAGACGGCGGTTTACGATGCCTCCAATGAGCTGACTATTGCAAGCGGCGTTGTTACGATAACGGGTCCAGCCCATA
>CADEDX010000598.1 GCA_902826195.1 uncultured Bradyrhizobium sp.
TCAGCTTGAGCTGATCGCCGCCAAGCAGATTGATGCCGTTGAACGACGCGTCCTGTGAGGTCGTGGTGATCTGGGTCAAGATGCCGTTGAACTGGTTCACCAGGTTGCTGCGGACGGCCTGCGCCGACGCATCGGCGATCGGGGCCGAAGCGATCGTGAAGGCCACCGAGCTGGTCAGCGTGCCGCCGATCGCACCGCCCGCCGCCGCCGAACCGAGGGTCGACGAAGCATAGTCGTTGGTGGTGGAGATCGTCAGCTTGCCGGTGGAGTCCACCGTCGCCGTCAGGTTGTTGGCCAGCAGCGAAGCGTTGAGCTGGTCGAGGGTCTTGACCGTGCCGTTGGAGCCGTCGCCAAAGGTGACGTTGACCGCCGTGCCAGCATTGAAGGAGGTGAAGGTCAAGTTCTTGCCGGAGAGGCTGCCGGCAGCCGCGGCACGGCCAGCGGTGAAGCTGGTGCCGGTGCCGGTGTTGCCGGTCAGGCCGAGCGCCGAGAGCGCATTGCCGGTGCCCGAGATCGACAGGTCGGCGGCTACGCCGGTCGATAGCTGCAGCGAACCCGCAACGATCGACGAAGCAACCTGGCCGGAAGCAACGGCAACCGTCGCCGTGCCGCTCGCGTTGGTTGCGGTCTGCACGCCGGTCGCAAGATCGATCGCCTTCAGGGTGTCGTTGATCGTGCCGCCCTGCAGGTAAACCGTCGAGTTGCCGTTTCCGTCGGTGACGACGTTGCCGCTGACGCCCGAGCCGGTCGGAACGTTGGCCGCAAGCGGAGCCGCAGCGTTCTTGAACGTGATGGTCTTGCCGTTGACGTTCAGTGTGGCGCCGTCCTGGATCAGCGTTCCGGTCGAGGCAGAGGTGATCTGGCGCTGACGGGTGACGGTGACATCGCCGGCACCGACCGACGCGGTCAGGCCGAGCGATTTCAGGAGGTCGGCGCGGCCGGTGATGCTGAGGTCAGCACCGGTGCCGGTGTGCAGGGTCAGAACGCCGGACGCGATGGCGGCGTTGGTGCCCGAGGAGTTGGAGAGCGTCGCCGCACCTGCGGAGATCACCGCCTTCTGGACGCCGCTGGCAAGGTCGATGGCGTTCGCCAGATCCTGCACCGTCGCCGTCGGGGTACCAGTCGTGCCGATATAGACCGTGGAGTTGCCGTTGCCGTCGGTCACGATGTTGCCGCTGACGCCGGAGCCGGCCGGAGCTGCTGCCGCCGCCGGAACCGAACCCGACTTGAAGGTGATGGTCTTGCCGTTGACGGTCAGGATCTCGCCGTCCGTCGGCGCACCGTTGGCCGCAATGGTCGTGGCACCGGCTGCACCGGCGAGGGTCAAGCCGAACGCAAGGCTGGCGGCAGTGCCGGCACCGTCCGCAGCAGCAACGCCAACCAGTGTGGCGGAAGTGCCGCCGAGCGTCGTCGTGCCGGTGGCCGCGGTGACGCCGCCGGCCGCGCCGGAGAACAGCACGTTGGAGGCCGCCGTCGCGCTGGTGTAGCTCGTGGTGCCGCGCAGGTCGTTGGCGGTCGCGCCGGTGATCGTGGCGGACACGTTCGACTTGGTGGAGTAACCGACCGCGCTCTGCAGCGCCTGGTTGGCGAGCGACTTCGCGGTATCGACCAGCTTTTGCAGCGAGGTGATGCCGGTGTTGGCAGCCTGCAGCACCTGCACGCCGTTGCCGATGCCGTCGAGCAGATTGTTGATGTCACCGGCGCGCGAATCGAGCGACTGGGCGGTGAAGAAGTTGGTGGGGTTGTCGAGAGCGGTGTTGACCTTCTTGCCGGTGGCAAGGCGATTCTGCGTGGTGGCGAGCAGATCGGCGGTCGATTGCAGCGAGAGCAGGTTCTGACGAACCGAAGACGAGAGAACAATACCTGACATAACTCATATCCTTCTGGATGAACACAATTGACGCAACGCCACAACTTCGTTGGGCGTCCCTGCCACCCTGATCCGCCATCCGCTACTCGGAGGTTAACGCGCTCGCCCACAGGAATGGGAAATAGCGGCAAACTTTCGCGGATGCGTTTTATGGTAAATACATTCTTACCAACCCGACCTCGGTCGCGGCGCGGGCGTATTCCGGACGAATTGCTGAAGCGCAGAGGCTGCGGTTGGCATCGGAGCGCCAATATGGCTGCGCGCGCCGTCTCTCGATCTACGGCCGGGCACCGCTTATGATCCGGCGGCAGGCGGGTTTCGGCGAAGGAGACCGCCTCGCGGCGGAAAAATGCGTTGGCTCGAGAACCCGGAGCCTCGTTCCGATTCCCGTCAGAACGGGGCCTGCTCTAGTTCGACTGAACGGCGCCGCTGTAGCGGGAGCGGGCTTCGGCGAGACATTCGTTGACGACGGCGAGCAGCGCGCCCGGGGTGAAGGGCTTGCGCAGGCAGCGCGCGGCGCCGAGCTCGAGCGCCATGCGCAGAAAATCCGGTGCCGGCGAATCGAGTTTGGCGAACGCGTATCCCGACATCGCAACCAGCGGCACTGTCGGCGCACGTTCGTGAAATATCCTGATCGATTCGAAACCGCGCATGTGCGGCATGAAGATGTCGACGAGCATCAGGTCGTAGCCGGCGTCTTCCAGCGCGCGAAGCCCGGCTTCACCACCGTCGGCTATCGTCACGTCAAAGCCGTGGCGGTCAAGATAGATCTCGATGGCCGTGCAGACCATGGGATCGTCGTCGACGATGAGAACGCGTGTCATATCCAGACCCCCGGAAGTCAATAAAGTAATTTCAATCCAACCATTCGTCATTCGCAATCATCTGGGGCCGTCTGACTCTCTGGTGCGATGGGAGGTGCCGGGGATTCCGTCTCCTCGTCGAGGTCGACGAAGCAGCGAGCGCCGCATGATTCTCGTCCTGGCAGTTCAGCCCGTATTTGCTCTCTCGAAATGCTCGACTTCGCGCTCGCAACGTCAGTAAGCGTAACAGCGTGTTTTCGGCGTTGTTCGGCTTCGGAAATCGCAATCAGCGGGACGGTCGGCGCGTGGCTGTGAAATAACCTGATCGACTCGAAGCCTCGCGTTCGGCACGAGGACATCGACGATCATCAAGTCGAACGTGCCGTCGTTCAGCGCCGTGAGACTGCTTCGCGCCGCCGTCCGTGAGCGCAGCCCTGAAACCGCATTGCTTGAGCCAGACGCCGACGGCAACACGAGTGTGCTGTCGTCATCGACCACAGAGATGCGACGCATGGTTACCTCCCTCGCGGCGTCGGGGCGGGGCGTCGGCGCCCCGGTCGAAAAGAGACGGCCTGTCACTCAATCTCCCGGCGGCTTTTTGCCTTGCGAATCAGCGTACTATCACAATTACCGCCGCAAACAGCCGTGCTGTCTGCCCTGCACAGTGTATAGGGTCGGTTCGACAACCTCGCGCGGTCACACCAGGGATTTCAAACTTAACCTGATACCGCGCAGCGCGCCGTGGTCGCGGCGAGACTTTCAAACTTCGTTGCGAGCGGCATCACGCCTTTCATATCGCTTGCTGTAACCGTGCTCCGGCACTTCAATTCCCGCGTAGAAGAAGCGATCGACGGCGCTGGTGCAGCCGCGCACGCATCGTGTTGCCGGCACCTCGAAACAGCTTCGGTGACGGTGACACTCGACGACGGAGCGGCACATTGACGCGTGCGCCGGCATGAGCGCCCCGCCGTCGCGTGACGCGGCGCATTTCCGTTAGAGGCGAAACGCAATGCAGCCTCGTCCAAGCAACCGGTCGCTCCTGGCGCGACAGTCGCCGCACCGGCGAATTGTCTGGCAGACAGGCACCGCAACGCTCGACGCGAGCGTCGGTCAATTTGACATTTCTCCTTACCAACGAAATGTGCAAGGATCATCCCGTCTTTCGGGAACGCTCGCATGAGAGACACTGGCTTGGCCCGTGAGGCAGGAGACTGCTTTGGATTCAGCCCCTCGTTCGCCGAACGGTTTTTTGTCCTCGCTGACAGCGGACGACTTCGAGCTGATTCGCCCACATTTGCGTACCGCCGATCTCGGCCATGACTTGGTGCTGGTCGAAGTCGACGAAACGCTGAAGCGCGCGTACCTGCCGCACCGAGGCGTCATCTCGCTGGTGGTCAAGCTCGCGCGCGGCGAGCACGTGCAGATCGCGATGATCGGCCGAGACAGTATTTTCGGCGGGCTTTCCGCCATCGGCGACCCCGTCGCGCTAAACACCGCCGTGGTGATGGTGCCCGGCGTCGCCTCGACGATCGATATCGATCAGCTTCGCAATGCTGCAGACCATAGCGTCACGTTGCGCACCGCTCTGGTGCGGCACGGCCTCGCCGTTTATGCGCAAATCCAGCAGACCGCCGGCTGCAACGCTTCGCACAC
>CADEDX010000599.1 GCA_902826195.1 uncultured Bradyrhizobium sp.
GATCCGCATCATCGTTCCGCAAGCGGCCGGAGGTGCTGCGGATATCAGCGCCCGGCTGATCGGTCAGTGGCTGGCGGAGCGCCTCGGCCAGCCGTGCACCATCGAAAGCCGGCCGGGCGCGGGCGGCAATATCGGGACAGAGGCGGTCGTGACGTCAGAGCCGGATGGCTACACCCTCCTGCTGGCCGGGTCGTTCAATGCCATCAACGCGACGCTCTACGACAAGCTCAGCTTCGACTTCATCAGGGATGTCGCACCCGTCGCGGGGATCATGCGCATTCCGCTCATTATGGTCGTGAATCCATCAATCCCGGCCAAGACGGTGGCCGAGTTGATCGGGTACGCCAAGACCAACCCGGGCAAGCTGAACTTCGGCTCCGCAGGCAACGGCAGCCCGCAGCACATGGCTGGCGCGCTATTCAAGATGATGGCCGGTGTCGACATCGTGCATGTGCGCTATCGTGGCTCGGCTGCCATGTTGACCGATCTTCTGCGCGGCGAGATTCAGTTGGCGTTCGACCCAATCCTGTCATCGCTCGAGCATATCAAGTCCGGCAAGCTGCGCGCTCTGGCGGTGACCACCCCAATGCGGTCTTCCGCTCTGCCGGATATTCCGAGCGTCGGAGAAGTCGTTCCCGGCTATGAGTCGGTTGGCTGGGTTGGCATCGGAGCGCCGCAGCGCACGCCGGTCCAGATTGTCGCGAAGCTCAACGCCACCATCAATGCCGCTCTCGCCGATACAGCGATCAAGGGCCGGCTGGCGGACCTCGGCGGGACGCCGCTACCGGGATCGTCAACCGAGTTCGCCAAGCTTATCGCTGAGCAGACCGAACGTTGGGGCGACGTGATCCGCACGGCACAGATCAAGCCGGAATGAGCGCGAATTGTTGGAGAACGGCATGTCCATGCAATTTGACGAGGTGATCGCAACACGGGAGCGTCTGCGCGAAATCAGCAAGCCGCCGAGTTTCCGTGCCCGGAATAAAGTCATCGATCGCATCGACGAGATATGTTGTCGCTTCATTGCGGCCTGCCCCTTCGTGATCGTGGCTTCACGCGGGGCGGACAGTCAGATCGACGTCTCGCCGAAGGGCGACCCGGCCGGGTTCGTTGCCGTCCTCGACGAGAAGACGCTGGCGATCCCGGATCGGCTGGGAAACAATCGCCTCGACACCTTCGAGAACGTGCTCGTGCATCCCGAGATTGGGCTGATCTTCATGATCCCGGGTCATGGTGACACACTGCGGATCAGTGGGACCGCAAAGGTCGTACGGGATGTCGCACTGCAAGCGCGGCTGGCGATCGATGGCAAACAGCCGCATTTGATCCTCGTTATCACGATTGCGCAGGTCTTTGTGCATTGTCCAAAGTGCGTCTTCCGCTCGAAACTATGGAGCCCGGAGCATTGGCCCGATCGTTCGAGTTTGCCGTCTCTAGCAGAGGCGATCGTGACGCATGCAAAGTCGGGCGAGACGGTCGCAGAAGTTCAAGCGGTGATCGACCACGGAATCGCTCACCTCTATTGAAAGCGATTGTCGCGTTTGAAGCTGAAGGTCTGGATCTGTCTTCAGTGGAGTCTGCATCGCCGCGCCCAGCGGCGGCTTTTGGCCCGAGGCTGTTCAACGAAACGCTCGTCCGAGCGTCGGCTCGTAAGTGTAGACCGGACGTGGCTGGTAAGGAACCAGATCGCCGATTTTGACCCAGCGCAGACTTGATACCCCGGAGACGCGCTTTTGGTCCTCACCGCTGAGATGGCATGCAGATGCTTCAACAGCCCCACACTTACTTAGTTCGGCCGCACAATGCGAAATGATGGGACTGTCAAAATCTGATCGCCGTCGTGGAAAAGCCGTGCTGAACCCCGAAGAATTTTTGGGATGCACCCCGGTTTCTTTCGGTCAAACACGAAGGTGACGCGAAACCTATCTAGTCCCATCGGTGGAATGCTTTGGGAGACTTCTACGCTGAACTCTTTACTTGGCCACCGTTCAGCAAAATAAGCTCCGAACGATGGACTTGATGCATAAATTTCTTCATTCTTAGTTTTTCGATATGATGTGCGCAGTGGGACCTCGCGCCGACGTCCTTCAGCTTCGGAGCCCGAGACAACAATCTTATAGTCAATCGTTCCTTCATAGGCACAAACCATATTCTCTTCCAAAAAATCGGCGCTGATCCCCACCCTGTAAATGAAAGCGGCGGCACGGCCAAAATTCTTCAGTTTGAAATCGACAGTTGTCGCATCGGCAGAAACATCAACTATTTTCAAATCGGCTTGCAATGTTCCTCCATTCGCCGGAGTGGTTTCCGACGGGATTGTCTCCTCGTAGGCTAACCGGAACACTGCGTACGAAATGTCGGTACTCGAACTAGGTTTCACAAGGTCAAAGTGATTGGTGGGAAGCCCTGTGGCGCTTTCGCTACACAGGGCTGAAGCGCTCGGCTTTTTTACGACAATTCCTACCATCTGAACTGGCGCAAGTTCATACGCGCAGTAGGTCTTAATATTCAGTCGAGCGGCAATCCAATCATCCTTAAGGGCATCGAGTGCCAGATTCGAACGTATTGGTCTCAATACTTCATATTGCCGATTTGAGGTCAGCCGCAGGGCAGTCCACAGTGCTGCTAAGTCGCTTCCATCTGTCGGCGTTCCAAATAAGTGCAGGAACGCGGTACGATCTGCAAAATTTCTATTTCGCAAGAGCAGCCGACGAACGACTAACCCGCCCAAGCTGTGCGCAACAAATACTATCTGTCTGTGCCGCTGAATGTGAGCAGTTCTCAACTGAACCGCCACCAGATTTGCTGCTTCGCTCTCAGTTGCTGTAGGAGAAAGGAGGGTGGTCGGATAACTTGCGACGTAAATATTTGCTGCCGAGAATACATTGTCATGAAGCAATAGCGACGGCCAAGAAACGCCCATACTGTTCGTCCACGTCGACTCGTCGCCTAGGACACCGTGAACAAAAACGATGGCAATGCTCTTGCCTGCATCATTCCTCAGCGCTTTCAGACCCTGAGCTTGTCCAACATTCGATTCGGCGACATTGAACGTCAAAAGGGAAATCGCGATCACGAGGACCTTCCTCAACAGAAGTAAGCGCCTCGGCATCTGCAATCCTCCCTCGTCGTCGTCTCTCAAGAATGCAGTATAAATGTACCCTCAGTACCCAAATGTACCCTCACTACCTGTAAATAGATATTTCTATTGCGCAGCATTGGGACCTCCGTGCGGTTTTCCGATGGTGAGAGCTGACTGGGCTGAGTTCGCCATCGCTAAGTTTGCTGCGGTGCACGAGTCCGTTTGTGGCCCTCAGCCGAAGGTCACATTGCCCGTCAACACGTCGGCTCGTGGGGGGGAGACCGGACGTAGCTCAGCGCGACCTTCAGCGCCGTCTTTGACCCAAAGCAGAACGGCTATCCTCGTCGATTCTTATGTTTTTTGTTGCAGGCAGCGGCATCTTAAGGCGATATTTCTGCCATCCTGCGGGCGAGTACGGGGTGATCGGCGTGGGCAAGCAATTCCCGAAGATCGAGGCGGAGCACAAGTTCTTTATCGAGCGGCAGAAGGTGTTCTTCGTCGCCAGTGCTCCACAGCAAGGTAGGATCAACGTCTCCCCAAAAGGATTGTCGTCGTTCCGGGTTCTTGGGGAAAATGACGTTGCCTACCTCGATTGCACGGGTAGCGGTAGCGAGACTCGCGCTCACCTCATGGCAGGCGACACACGACTCACCATCATGTTCTGCGCTTTCGAAGGCGATCCAGTGATCCTGCGGCTGTACGGGCATGGTCGCTCATTGATGCGCGGCACTCCTGACTACGATGCGCTTGTTTCTGAGTTCAATGAAGTTCCGGGGGCTCGCCAGATCGTCCGCCTTGCAGTTGATTTAGTGCAGACTTCTTGCGGCATGGGAGTGCCCTTATTCGATTACAGAAAGGAGCGTGGCAGTCTATTGCGCTATTGGACAACGCGCGGTGTCGAGAACCTTCGCAAATACTGGGGGATGAAAAACATGAAAAGCATCGATGGTCTGCCGACCGGCTTTGTGCCAGACAGGATGGTGCCGCCGAGCTGACCTGTTCAAAGGCTCGAAGGCGCAAGCTAATGGCAGCTTTTGGCCCGTGGCCGTCTGTAAGGGCAGCGCAGAGCGCGTCTGCTCTGCCCTCGAAGTCAGACGTCGACTTGTTCTGCTATCGCGAGCGCGTCGTCGACCTCGATGCCGAGATATCGAACGGTGCTCTCGATCTTCGTATGTCCCAGAAGAAGCTGCACGGCTCGCAGGTTGCCGGTACGTCGATAGATCAAGG
>CADEDX010000600.1 GCA_902826195.1 uncultured Bradyrhizobium sp.
CCGCTGATGGACCGCATGGAGATCATCCGGATCGCCGGCTACACCGAGAACGAGAAGGTCGAGATTGCGCGCAAGCACCTGATCCCGAACGCCATCTCCAAGCATGGCCTCGATTCCAAGGAATGGTCGATCGACGACGATGCCTTGCTCCTGATGATCCGCCGCTACACCCGCGAAGCGGGCGTGCGTAACCTGGAGCGTGAGCTCTCCACACTCGCCCGCAAGGCGGTGAAGGAGCTGATGATCTCCAAGAAGAAGTCGGTCAAGGTCACCGAGAAGACCCTGGAAGACTTCCTCGGCGTGCCGAAGTATCGCTTCGGCGAAATCGAGAGCGAGCCGCAGGTCGGTATCGTCACCGGCCTTGCCTGGACCGATGTCGGCGGCGAGCTGCTGACCATCGAAGGCGTCATGATGCCCGGCAAGGGCAAGATGACGGTCACGGGCAATCTGCGCGACGTGATGAAGGAGTCAATCTCGGCGGCGGCGTCCTACGTCCGCTCGCGGGCGATCAACTACGGCATCGAGCCGCCGTTGTTCGACCGGCGCGACATCCATGTCCACGTTCCGGAAGGGGCGACCCCGAAGGACGGGCCGTCGGCGGGCGTCGCGATGGCCACCGCGATCATCTCGGTCATGACCGGCATTCCGGTCCGCCACGATGTCGCGATGACCGGCGAGATCACCTTGCGCGGTCGCGTGCTGCCGATCGGCGGCCTGAAGGAGAAGCTCCTCGCTGCCCTGCGTGGCGGCATCAAGACGGTGCTGATCCCCGAGGACAACGCCAAGGATCTCACGGAGATTTCCGATGCGATCAAGGGCGGCATGGAGATCATTCCGGTGGCCCGTCTCGACGACGTCACCGCCAGGGCGCTGGTCCGCGCCCCGGTGCCGATCGTCTGGGAAGAAGACACCAAGGTGCCGGTGAAGGCCGACGCCGGGGACGAAGCCGCCGGCGGGCTGACGGCCCACTGAGGCGATGGAACTGAGACGATCGAATCGAAAAGTTGATAAAACGGCGCCTTCGGGCGCCGTTTTTGTTTGTGTGCACTGGAGGCGCGCCGAAATGACCGGTGCGCCGGCGAGGGTCCATCCGAAGACAACCGATAATGGCCGCACGCGTCGCCAGGACTTTTGCGAGGCGTGCTGCGCGCCGCTGTTCACCGGCGGGGATGGGGGCCGGACGACTGGGGCCTCCGCCAACGTAGAATCCTCCAGCGCGACCGGCTCAAACCGGCGCGGCAGATCTGGTACCGCGCTGCGGCGCCATGGACCAACGATATCAAAGATTTGCCGGGACGGCCGACCGGTTAGGGCAGGCGGGGCTACTTTGCATGGGGTTGTTTTCGATATTTTGTGCCGCGACGTGCAACCCTTGCATCCGGGGGCGCCGCAGGGCTAAACAGGCGCGGTTAGGGCGGCTAGCTCAGCTGGTTAGAGCATCTCGTTTACACCGAGAGGGTCGGGAGTTCGAATCTCTCGCCGCCTACCAGCCTTCGCCCTGCGGGCTACGGCTTGGCGGGCCAGCCTTCGCGGCAGCGGCGCCATATTCGATCTGCACGCAGGGCGAAGGCTGTCGCGCCGAAGCTCGAAGAGCAAAGGCGGACTGCTCCGCTCCGCATTTCAGGCGTGGGACCGAAGCCCCATGCCTCACTCTCTAGTTATCCAGCTTTGTCGCTTCAGCTCTGCGGCGACGGATTGGCCGACGGAAGGGTCAGCGGGGCGCCGCCGAGCGAAATGGGTCCGACCGAGTTCGGCTGGCGGGCCATCTTCTTACGGGCGCGGGAGAACCGGTTAGCCGATTGCCTTGCCGAAATGGAGGCGGTGACATCAGAGGTCATCGCATTTTTCAGCGAGTCGACCTTGGACGTCAGTGCGGAGAGCTGGCCGGAGATCTTCTTCACGTCCTGATGCTCATCCGCGATCTGGGCGGAAATCTTCTTCCCACCGGCCTGCTCGTCGACGCTCTGCCGCAGCGAAGCGAGCGCGATTGAGTCCTGCTGCAGGAGGGCTGCGTTCTGCACCAGCAGGTAGTTGTTGGCCTGCAACGCGGCGGTGTGCTTCTCCTGGGTCGACTGGATTTCCTTCAGCGCGGCCAGCGTCGGATCCTGGGTCGGTTCGGAAGCCTTCGGCTGCGGCAGCAACTCGGCCAGGCGGCTGAAGTCGGGCAGGGCGAGGTTGCTGATGTTCGGTAGCGCAAATTCGGAAGGCGACAGCGTATAGACGGCCGCCGTGGAGTTGATGCCAAGGGCGAGGATCGAGAATGCGAGGATCGACTTGCGGCTCGACTTCTTGCTCGGCGCCTTGGTGATGGCTTGTTCGTTTTGGTTCTGGGCTTCCGGGGTCTTGATTTCGGTTGTCTCTGTCACGCGGGTTACTCACACAAAGGGTTGAACAAAAAAGAGCCGTCGCCGGATGGTCCGTCGCGATGGCTCCTCTACGCGGCACCCAACTACAACTTCAGGAGACAATAATCGGACGATATTAATTCCGCGTTACGCGCGCGCCAGGCATCAATCGCAGATCACTGTCGTGCTGCACACATGTGTTGCGGAACGACGTGCGATGAAACGTCAGTAGCTTCGTTCATATCAAGCGTCCGGGAGTTCGGATTTTTCGCCGTCTTGCCAGACTTCATAACCGTGGTACCACGGATGGCCTGCGCGCAGGTGAGCGCCTGCACCCCGCGAATATTCCATCGATAGAAGGGACCGCATCAATGGACGCCCCAGCCAGCCACGATCGAAACGCCGACCAGGTCGCCTACTGGAACGGTCCGGCCGGCCAGCGCTGGGCCGATCGGCAGGCGGCGCAGGATGTGCTGCTCAAGCCGGTCGCCGACCTCGTCGTCGACAGGGCGAAGCTGAAGCCGGGTGAGCGCGTGATCGACGTCGGCTGCGGCAGCGGCGCCACGTCGATCGCATTCGCGCGCGAGGTCGCGCCGTCGGGCCGCGTGCTCGGCGTCGACGTCTCGGATCCGATGCTGGCGCGGGCGCGGAAGGCGGCGCCAAAGGATCTGCCGGTCGATTTCGTGCTGGCGGATGGCACCGTCTATCCGTTCGAGCCTGCCAGTTTCGACGTGCTGGCCTCGCGGTTCGGCGTCATGTTCTTCGCCGATCCCGCGCTGTCGTTCGCCAATATGCGGAAAGCCCTCAAGCCCACGGGCCGGCTGGCGTTCGCCTGCTGGCGCGAACCGCGCGAAAACCCGTTCTTCATGGCGCCTCTGGCGGCCGCCTAAAAGCACGTTCCAAAGCTGCCGCAGCAGGGGCCCGAAGATCCCGGGCCGTTCGCCTTTGCGTCCGAGGTGCGAGTCCGCCGCATCCTCGGCGAGGCAGGATTTACCGATGTAGGTATGGAGGCCTGTCCGCTGTCACTGGATGCCGCGATTGGCCGCGGTCTCGACGGGGCGGTGCAAGGCTCGTTGGAGATCGGCCCGGTCAGCCGGGCGCTGGACGGCCAGCCGCAACATCTGCGCACGGCGGCCGTCAATTCGATCCGCGAGGCGCTGACGCCGTTCGTCAAAGGAGATGCGGTGCTGCTGCCTGCGTCCGTGTGGATCGTGACGGGCAAGGCGTCGTAACGCAGGATCGCCACGTCAGCGCCACCAATTCGCCAGACGAATCGCCGACGAATATCAAATCGGGCCGGTGGCGTATGCGCACGAGTAGCAGTAGTGATGCGCGAATTTGATCCTTATTTCACACCGGCCCGAGCCGGTTTGTTCACGATTGCGGCCTTTGTGTTCGTCGTGATCTTTGCACGCGTCGTCACGATGTCCGAGCAACAGGCCGAAGTCCGCGCGCGAACCGCGGAAGCCCCGCCGGCCGAAAGCGCCGAGCCGATCACCCAGGGCATCGGGGGGATCAAGGGCCTGCGCGGCACGCTGCCTTGAGATCGGGACGGATCGCTAGGATCGCTCTTCCCAGATCATTGTCAGGTGGACAATCGTCTCGGCCGCCTTTTCCATATCCTGGCGGCTCACCCATTCCAGCCGCGAGTGGAAGGCGTGTTCGCCGGCGAAGATGTTGGGGCAGGGCAGGCCCATGAACGACAGCCGCGAACCGTCGGTGCCGCCGCGGATTGAGCTGCGTACCGGCGTCAGGCCGGCGCGCCGGATCGCCTCCATGGCGTAGTCGACCGTCTCGGGGTGATGGTCGATCACCTGCTTCATGTTGCGGTACTGGTGCTTGATCTCCATCCGATACGTCGAGCGCGGGTAGTCCTTCATCACCTGTTTGACGATGCCTTCGAGCAGGGCCTCCTTCTCCTTGAGGCCCTCGTCGGT
>CADEDX010000601.1 GCA_902826195.1 uncultured Bradyrhizobium sp.
GCGCAAGAGGCTCCCTCACATTCGCTACAGCCGCGTGCTGAGGCGCGCCAAGCGCCTGCGATGCGCTCCGGCCCCGCGCGATCACGAAATCCGACCCTGCAGGCCAACGCATTCGTGGTCGCGGTCGCAGCCGCGTTCGCCGGCGGATCGCTCCTCGTCGCGACCGATCGGCTGACGGTGGACAGCGTGCAAATCCGCCGCATCAATCCGGCCGACGCGCCCGTTCTCGACGGTGACACGTCCGATCGGGCCTGGCGCAGCGCCAAGCCGTTCTCGCTGCTGACAGGCGAAGGCGGCAATTTCGACGGCAAGGGTGAAGCCCGCATCGAGATTCGCGCAGTGCACGACGGCACCTTTGCGTATTTCCTCTTCACCTGGCAGGACTCAACCCGCTCGCTGAAACAATTGCCGCTGGTCAAGGAGGCTGATGGATGGCACCTGCTTCATTCCGGCTTTCAGCTCGGCGATGAGCATCAATACAACGAAGACAAATTTTCGGTGCTGCTGACCACGATGGACGTCACGCTGGCCGGCGGCCGGACCTTCCATCCGGGGCCGCAGCCGGTCGCCAACGCACCGGCCACCATGAGCGGCCGCGGACTGCACTACACCGGAGGCGGCTATGCCGATGTCTGGCAGTGGAAGGCGACGAGCGGTTCGGCTGGCTGGATGGATGACGCGCATTTCGGACCGCCGGCCGACCCGACCCCGATGCAAGTGGCGAACGTCATACCCTACAAGGGCGGCTTCGCGACCGACCCGGGAACGGCGAATTACAGGGACAATTTTTCCGTCGAGGCAGATACTTCAGGGGGGCCGCGGCGCAGCCGCCTGATCGCCCCGCTGCGCCTGCCCAAGACCCTCGCTGCCACCACGGACGCCATGGGCGATATCGATCTCGATCCCAATCATGGCGAGAGCGACGGGGCGCGCTGGTACATGACCGATCAGGAGTCGGTGCCTTATGCGACCGACGCCGACGCCCGCATCCCGATCGGCACGGTGATCCCCGGCGTCATCCTGGGCGGCGAGTTTTCAGGCGATCGCGCCGACGTTCGATCGGCGGCCCGCTGGGCTTCCGGCCTTTGGGCGCTCGAGGTCAAACGGCGACTCGACACCACAAGCAAGTTTGACGTGCCCATCCGAAGCGGCGTCTTCATGCGCGTCGCCGCCTTCGACCACAGCCAGATCAGACATACGCGGCACGTGCGGCCCATTCGTATCGAGGTGGAATAAATGTCCAAGATTTGCAAAGTCACGATCAACGACGAGCCACACCTGGCGAACCGCGGCGAGCTTCTGCTCGATTGGGCGTTGATGAACGGCGTCGACCTTCCGCACGATTGCCGTTCCGGAATCTGCGGCGCCTGCCGCGTGCGGCTGGTCGATGGCCAGGTGTTCGGCGGCCAAAGCCGCGGCGACGACATGATCCACGCCTGCCAGGCCCGCATCGTCTCCGATCTGCGGATCGAGATCGAGGCCGCACCCGAACCGGTAGCGTTGTCGGCTGAAGTGGCGCAGGTGGTTCCGCTCGCGCCGGACGTGGTGGGCGTCGACATCGAACTGCCGAAGCCGCTTGACTACCTTCCCGGCCAGTATTGCAAGCTGCAGTTCCAGGGGATGCCGCCACGGTCCTACAGCCCGACCTTTCCGATGGAAGGCGCGCCTGACGATCACCTGCTGCACTTTCACATCCGGAAAGTGCAGAACGGGCTGGTTTCCTCGGCGCTCGGCCAGGAAATCCGCGCCGGGCACCGCGTCAAGCTGACGGGGCCGTATGGCCGCGCCTTTTTCAGGAAGGGCCATCCGGGACGCGTCGTGCTCGTCGCCAGCGGCACCGGCTTTGCCCCGATGTGGTCGGTCGCGGTCGCCGCGATCATGGAGCAGCCACAGCGCGAAATGGTGTTCATCGTACAGGCCCGCAGCATCCGCTCGCTCTACATGCATCCGGCGCTGTGCCGGCTGGCGCTGTTCCCCAACGTCACGCTGATCCCGGTGGTGTCGGAGCCGCAGCAAATGTCGCACGCCATCCAGGGCGGAAGGCCGACCGACCATCTGCCTGAACTTGCGCCGGATGACGTGGTCTATACCGCGGGCGCTCCGCCGATGACCGATGCGGTGGCGCGTATATCACAGGCTGTCGGCGCGCGATGCTACGCCGATCCTTTTGTCCAGGAGGCGAGGAGCGCGGAACAGACCAGCCTGATGTCGCGCATCACCGGCTGGCTCAGCGACCCCAAGAGCCCGCCCATCGCGCCGCAGCCGGCGCCGATGCCGCGCGGCGTCGCGGCCGCCGGGGTAGGCAACCGCTAAAGCATGATCCGGAAAACGGGCGTCGGTTTTCCCGCGAGACAAAACGGACGTGTTTGCGCAGAGATCAGGCGCAGATCAAAGAGTGAGCGTGACGACGATTCTGGGAAAAGACGACCCGCTCTAGCGGGCCGCCGCTGTCATGCTGCGGGCGCCAACAGGCTTTCGCATCCGGTGCCCGCGATGACTGACGACACCGCTTGCCGACCGTGACGGTCGAGTCTGGCGTATTCCTCGCCGATCCACTTGATACATTTGGCTTGATACGGAAATGGCTCCTGCACCCAGGGCAGGCCGTCCACTTCCGTCTCGACCCTCTTCGCGCCCTGCAGGACCGCCTTGGCGTTTGCCAGCATGACGGGGACGTAGACCCGGCCCATCTCCACGAACAGGTCTCTCAGCGTCGCAGGAATATTATCGCGCGAAATCCAGTCGGCCTCCGATGGTTCGACGCCGGAGAGATCTTCAAGCACTTCGGTCCAGGCGAACAGCCGCGGCGCCTCTGCGAGCGTGATCGCGGCCGGCGTCGGATCGAAGCGCGCCAACTGGGTCAACTGGCCATAGGTCGCAAAATCAGAGGTGCCGGGACGCCCGCCCATCAGGAACGGATGATATTCCAGGTGGCGCTTCATGGCGCCGAGGGTGCGGCGAAAGCTCGCCTCGATGACCGGCGCCGTGATGTCGCTGGAGCCGACGACATAGAGGCGCGAGATCTGCCGCTCCTTGATGAAGGCTTTCACCGGCGCGAGCGCGGCTTCGGTCATTGGCTTCACCGACCAGCGCGGCAGGATTTCCGCGGCTTGGTCTGCATCCGCAGGGTAATGCCAGCGATAGTGAAACATCGCCTTGGTGAGCCATTCATCGGCAAAATCCTCCAACAGATAATCGAGGAAGGCGATCACCGGATCCGACGGGACGAGCTTGCGGTCGGGATAGTCGTGCTCGAAGCGGCGAAGCAGCGGCGTCGAATCGACGACCGCCTCGACCGAACCGTCGTCCTTGGTGAAATAGAACGTCGGAAGCAACTGCGGTTTCGGCTTGGGCAGATCGGTCGGCGTGCGGTGCGAGCCAACCAGCAGACGGTACGGAATGCGGCGGTAGCGCAACGCCGCCAGCATCTTGCGCGTATAGGGCGACCCCGGCGCGCCCAGCAGGACCAAAGGCGACGCCGACATGATGCTTCTCCCTTTTCTTGTTTGGCAATCATACTGCCAACGATGGGGCGGATGGACAATCCCCATAAAGATGGGAGTAGTTTCAGCGGGTGATCGCCCCGCTATGCCGTGGGATGGACATTTCGAATGCAGCCCTTGCATTGTCCGCGACGTTGCGGCCCCACCATGCCATGCCATCGACGCGGTCGAACGCGAGCGGCGCGTCCGCAGCCCAGATCGGTCGCACTGCAGCGCCGTTGAGCGGAATGCGATTCGGAAAACTGTACATGAAGCGCTGCGAACGGCGTCCCCACAACCCGCCGCGGCGCCGCTAGACCGACGCGCCGCCTAACAGCTCGCTCCATCCGGCAACCGTGCCTTAGCAATGCGGGCGCGATACGGCGGTCGCCTTCGGGCCGCCGAGGGAAGCGGACGTAATCGATGGCATCGCTTGTAGCCAGCGGCACGCAGTCCCGCATCACGCGGCGATCCGCCTCAGGCACCAGAAGCGCGCGCTCTGCCCGATCGCAAACCCTGGCCCGACGGCGATGCCGGAATGCCGCGATCATCGCGCCAGACAAGCTTGTGACTCGGCGCCAGTTGCTCGCGGGCGAGCCACGTCTGCCACTCACAGTTCGCGAACTGCCGCCCGTCCTCGCAGATCAGGCAGGCCCTGCGGCGGCAAAGCGCTTTCGGGAAACTAGGCCTCAAATTATTCACAGGTACATTGCGGCTTCGCGGCTGCTTCAATTCGAGGCGGAGTAGCCTAACACGAAAGAACCCAAGCGGTTCTGGCCGGTTCTGGGGCGTTTTGGTG
>CADEDX010000602.1 GCA_902826195.1 uncultured Bradyrhizobium sp.
TGCACGATCGATTCCAGCGAAATCTTCTGCTTGGCGAGATGGGTGGCGATGGTGGCGGCGGTGCCGGCCAAATCGCGCGCCATCAGGCGGATGTAGTAACCGCCCTCGTGGCGCTCCATCGGCGCCTTCGTCGTCTCGCGCAGCCGATCCACCGGCCGGCCGAACGGTTTTGCGCGAATGCCGCGCGCGACGTCGGCGATGTCGGCAACCACGGCGGACGCGGTCGCTGCCCCGCCGGCGCCCGGCCCCACCAGCGTGATCGGCGGGATGCCCTCGCCGTCGATGGTGACGGCGTTGGTCACGCCCATCACCTGCGCGATCGAGGACGTTTTCGGCACCATCGTCGGATGCACTCGCTGCTCGATGCCCTTGGCGGTGCGCACCGCGACGCCCAGCAGTTTGACGCGGTAGCCGAGTTCTTCGGCGGCGCGCAGATCTTCCGGCGCGATCGAGGAGATGCCTTCGACATAGACCGCACTCTGCGCCACCTTGGTGCCGAAGGCGAGACTCGCCAGGATCGCCAGCTTCTGCGCGGTGTCGTGGCCGTCGACGTCGAACGACGGGTCGGCCTCGGCATAGCCGAGCCGCTGCGCGTCCTTCAGGCATTCGGCGAACGACAGGCCCTCCTGCTCCATCCGGGTCAGGATATAGTTGCAGGTGCCGTTGAGGATGCCGTAGACGCGGTTGATGCCGGTCCCGGCAAGGCCCTCGCGCAGGGTCTTGATGACCGGAATGGCGGCGCCGACCGCCGCCTCGTAATTGAGCGCGCCGCCATGCTTCTCGGCCGCTTTCGCCAGCCGGATGCCGTGCTTGGCGATCAGCGCCTTGTTGGCGGTCACCACCGACTTGCCGGCCTTCAGCGCGGCCTCGATCGCCGACAGCGCCGGTTCGCCCGAACCGCCCATCAGTTCGACGAAGCAGTCGATATTGGGATCGGTCGCCAGCGCCAGCGGGCTCTTGACCCATTCGACGCCGCGCAGGTCCAGCGAGCGCTTCTTCGCTTTCGAACGCGCGGTGACGGCCACCACCTTCACGCCGCGTCCTGAGCGTTCGGACAGCGTCCGCGACTGCGCTTCGATGAGGCGAACGACTTCGGCGCCAACGGTGCCGAGCCCCGCGATACCCACTTTCAGGGGTGCGACCATGAATAAGAGAACCTGTCCGAGGAATTAGCGCCGGTTGGCGAGAGGAACCACGTTGTGCAACGTTTCAATGCCGCTTTCAAGGAAACGCCGCACGCCGCGCGCCGCCTGCCGGATTCGCTGCTCGTTTTCCACCATGGCGATGCGGACATAGCCCTCGCCATGCTCGCCGAAGGCGACGCCGGGCGAGACCACCACGCCTGACTTCTCCACCATCAGGGTCGCGAACTGCATGCTGCCGACGGCTTCGAAGGCTTTGGGCAGCGGCGCCCAGGCGAACATCGAGGCCTGCGGCGGCGGAATCTCCCAGCCGGCCCGACCGAACGATTCGACCAGCGCATCGCGGCGCCTGCGGTAGGTATCGCGCATCTCCTTGATGCAGTCGTCCGGCCCGTTCAGCGCGGCGGTCGCGGCGACCTGGATCGGCGTGAACGCACCATAGTCGAGGTAGGATTTCACCCGCGCCAGGGCGGCGATGATCCGCTCGTTGCCGACGGCAAAGCCCATGCGCCAGCCCGCCATCGAAAACGTCTTCGACATCGAGGTGAACTCGACGGTGACGTCGATCGCGCCGGGAACCTGCAGCACCGAGGGCGGCGGATTGTTGTCGTCGAAATAGACCTCGGCATAGGCGAGGTCGGACAGAATGAAGATCTCGTGTTTCTTCGCAAACGCCACCAGATCCTTGTAGAAATCGAGATCGGCGACATAGGCGGTCGGATTGGACGGATAGCAGACGATCAGCGCGATCGGCTTCGGGATCGAGTGGATGATCGCACGTTCCACCATCTCGAAGAATTGCGGCGTCGGCTCCGAGGGCACGGAACGGATCACGCCGCCCGCCATCAGGAAGCCGAAGGCGTGGATCGGATAGCTCGGATTGGGACACAGCACGACGTCGCCAGGCGCGGTGATCGCCTGCGCCACATTGGCAAACCCCTCCTTGGAACCCAGCGTCGCGACGATCTGGGTATCCGGATTGAGCTTCACGCCGAACCGTCGGCCGTAGTAGGCCGCTTGCGCCTTGCGCAGGCCGTTGATGCCGCGCGAGGCCGAATAGCGGTCGGTGCGCGGCTTGCCGAGCGTCTCCTTCAGCTTCTCCAGCACATGGGGCGGCGTCGGCAGGTCGGGATTGCCCATCCCCATGTCGATGATGTCAGCCCCGGCGTTCCGCGCGGCCGCCTTGGCCTGGTTGACCTTCTCGAACACGTAAGGCGGCAGGCGGCGAATGCGATAAAAATCTTCCATGGGACCCTTGCTCCGACAACCGGCGGGACAGAATCGGGAGAAACTTTCGCGGCGACCGACACCGGATTGGGCTTCGGTCAGAAGTCGCGCTCAATCAGGGATTTAGAGCGAACTCAGGCGCGTGATCCCAATGGGCTCTGGACCCGCAATGCGGTTGAATTGGGTTCTTTTACCACGGCGGCCTAGCCGCGCCAGTTTTTATGGCGTTTTGATCTCGGCCGGGCTCTTTTTGGCCGGCTTGGCCGGGGTTGAGGCCACCGCCTGCCGGTCCCGTGCGGCCGTCAGTTCCGACTGGATTTTCGCCAGTTCGGCGGGCTTGATCGCCTCCTCGTGGCGCTCCGGGGGCAGGTCATGCACCGGTAGATAGCCGCCGGCCTCCTTCGGTCGCTCGGGGGCGTCCGCCGGCAGGCCAAGGCCCGGCATATCCGCGATCTGCGACGAGCATCCGCCCAGCGCCAATACCGACGCCACTGTCGCGGTCATCGCCCACAGATTTATCGTTCGATCTGCCGGCATCCGTCCGGAAATCCTCCAACCACCCTGCAGCCGTTTCGTAGTCACGCCTCAGCGCTGGTACGAGCCTTGCTGGTACAAGCCTTGCAAAGCCAGATCGTCCCGCGGCGTCGATTTCGCCAGAACCGTTCAAACCATTGTCGCTCGAAACGATTAAAGCCCAAACAGCAAATGTGACCGGTGCGGCTGCAATATGTACATCTTGTGTGCACACGCAAACTTTATCGCAGTGCAGCAGGGTTAACGCCAATTCACTTGCGGTCAATCCGCGCGGTGACGAACGGGAAATGAAGCTATAGTGTCGCTGACATGAGTGACGTCAACTCCGAAACCCAGAGCACGAAGGCGTTCAACGCCGAAGCCTTCGCCATGAACATCGCGAAAGCGATGGAGACGAGCGGCCAGGCGCTCGCGGCCTATCTCAAGCCGCGCGAAGGCGGCGAGCCCAAGGACAAGCCGCCGAGCGAGATCGGTGAGGTCATCAAGACCTTCACCAAGGTCGCCGAATACTGGATGACGGACAAGAACCGCGCCGAAGACATCCAGACCCGGATGGGCAAGGCCTATCTCGATCTCTGGGGCCAGGCCGCGCGCCGCATGGCCGGCGAAGCCGACGCCAAGCCTGCGATCGAGCCCTCGCCGCGCGACAAGCGCTTCAAGGATCCGGAGTGGAAATCGAACCAGTTCTTCGATTTCGTGCTTCAGCTCTATCTGCTCACCACGCAATGGGCCCAGGAGCTGGTGAAGAACGCCGAAGGCGTTGATCCACACACGCGCAAGAAGGCCGAGTTCTACGTCCAGCAAATCGCCAACGCGATCGCGCCCTCGAATTTCGTGCTCACCAATCCGGAAGTGCTGCGCGAGACGCTGGCCTCGAACGGCGGCAATTTGGTGCGCGGCATGAAGATGCTCAGCGAGGACATCGAAGCCGGTCGCGGCACGCTGCGCATCCGCCAGTCCGATCCGGCCAACCTCGTGGTCGGCGTCAACATGGCGACGACGCCCGGTAAGGTGATCTACCAGAACGAGTTGATGCAGCTCATCCAGTACACGCCGACCACCGAGACGGTGCTGCGCACGCCGCTCCTGATCGTGCCGCCCTGGATCAACAAGTTCTACATTCTCGATCTCAAGCCGGAAAAATCCTACATCAAATGGTGCGTCGACCAGGGCATCACCGTGTTCGTGATCTCCTGGGTCAATCCGGACAAGGAGCTCGGCAAGAAGACTTTTGACGACTACATGAAGGAAGGCCCGCTCACCGCGATGGATATCATCGAGAAGGTGACGGGCGAGATGAAGGTCCACACCGCCGGTTATTGCGTCGGTGGCACCCTGCTCGCCTCGACGCTGGCGTGGCT
>CADEDX010000603.1:0-1272 GCA_902826195.1 uncultured Bradyrhizobium sp.
GCTGATCGACGCGCCGGCCGGCAGCGTCTCGATCAGGCAGAAACTGACGGAATTCGCGGAAGCCGAGGGACTGTCGTTGTAGCGAGGCTGCTTTCCGACAACGCCGCCTTCCCTTTCGGTCCTTGAGAATCGCGCCATGCTACCCGAAGCCAAACTCGATATCCTGCTCGCCCACCACGCCTCGCTGGAGGCCGAACTGCTGGGCCAGCTAAACTCCGAAAAATACGTCCAGATCACGCGCGAACTCGCCGAGCTCAATCCGCTGATCGATGCGGTGAAGGCCTATCGCGGGGCACGGGCCGAAATCGCAGGCGCGGAGCAATTGTTGGCGGATTCCGCCACCGATCCCGAAATGCGCGGCATGGCCGAAGCCGAGCTCGAAACGCTGCAGGCGCACACAGCCGAACTGGAGCAGAAGATTCGCGTGGCACTGCTGCCCAAGGACGCCATGGACGACCGCAACGTGGTGCTGGAAATCCGCGCCGGCACCGGCGGCGACGAAGCATCATTGTTCGCCGGCGATCTGTTCCGGATGTACGAACGGTTCGCCGCGCTACAGGGCTGGAAGGTCGAAGTGGTCTCGGCCTCCGAAGGCTCCGTGGGCGGCTACAAGGAAATCATCGCCGAGGTGCAGGGCCGCGGCGCGTTTGCGAAGCTGAAATTTGAATCCGGCGTACACCGGGTGCAGCGCGTGCCCGACACCGAAACGCAGGGCCGCATCCACACCTCGGCCGCCACCGTCGCGGTGCTGCCGGAGGTCGAGGATGTCGATGTCGACATCAAGAGCGACGATCTGCGGATAGAGACCATGCGCGCGCAGGGCGCCGGCGGCCAGCACGTCAACAAGACCGAATCGGCGATCCGCATCACCCATATCCCGACCGGCATCGTGGTCATGATGCAGGACAGCCGCTCGCAGCACAAAAACCGCGCCTCGGCGATGAACATTTTGCGCTCGCGCATCTACGACGCCGAACGCCAGCGCATCGACGCCGCGCGCTCCGCCGACCGAAAGGAGAAGGTCGGCTCGGGCGACCGCTCCGAGCGCATCCGCACCTACAATTTCCCGCAAGGCCGCGTCACCGACCACCGCATCAACCTGACGCTCTATAAGCTGCCGCAGGTGATCTCGGGCGAGGCGCTGGGTGAATTGACCGACGCGCTGACGACCGAGCACCAGGCCGCGCAACTCGCGGCGCAAGGCGCGGCGGCGTGAGGACCATCCCCGCTGTCGTCCCTACGAACGCAGGGACCCATAACCACCGGCGTTCA
>CADEDX010000603.1:1282-4256 GCA_902826195.1 uncultured Bradyrhizobium sp.
GATATCAACTCACACCGCCCTGATCGAAACGCCGCGGCGTATGGGTCCCTGCGTTCGCAGGGACCACCTGTGGAGGGGTCTGCGCGAGGATACCGCGTGACCGATTTCGCTGCACAAACCGTCGAAGGCGCACGACGCGCGCTCGCTGCGAAATTCAAAGCCGCCTCGATCGAATCCGCCGACCTCGACGCGCGTATTCTGACCGGCCACGCCCTCGGCCTCGACCTGACCGGCCTGATATCGGCCGCACAGCGCCGGCTCACCCCCGACGAATCGGCTTGTCTCGAAGACTTTGCCCGCCGCCGCCTCGCTGGCGAACCGGTTGCCCGCATCCTCGGCGAGAAGGAGTTCTGGGGACTGCCCTTGCGGCTCTCATCCGAGACGCTTGTGCCGCGGCCGGATACCGAGACGGTGGTCGAACTGGCGCTGGAATCGTTGCGCGCCGGGGGAAACCTCGATCGTCCGTTGCGCATCGCCGATCTCGGCACCGGCTCCGGCGCCATTCTGCTGGCGCTGTTGTCCGAATTGCCCGCGGCACAGGGATTCGGGACCGACATTTCGAACGACGCCCTGCACACCGCCGCGGCCAATGCCGCGCGCGGAGGTCTTTCCCATCGCGCCACATTCGTCGCTTGCGATTACGCAGCCGGGCTGAGCGGGCCGTTCGACCTGATCGTCTCGAATCCGCCCTATATTCGCACGGCTGATATCGCTGGTCTGGCGGCTGAGGTGCGCCGTCACGATCCGCTGGCCGCGCTCGATGGCGGCGCCGACGGGCTCGACGCCTACCGCGCGCTGATTCCCCAGGCGGTGAGCCTTCTGGCGCCAGGCGGCCACCTTGTCGTCGAAGCCGGGCTGGGCCAAAGCGGCCCGATTGAAGCTTTTATGACCAACGCCGGGTTAACGCCCGCGACCGCCCCGAAGGCCGATCTGGCGGGCATTCCGCGGGCGGTCGCGGGCCACAAATTGGCCCAATAAAGTCCGCTTCGAACGTAAAAAAACCCCTTGGAATATTCCCCGGGACCGACTACGTTCCGGCCACAACATCGGTCATGGGTTGCTGGCCCCGTAAGACGATGCGGGTGAGGCCAGAGTTCTCGAAGCGAGAGCCCGCCGGGTGAAAGGTTCCAAAAGCAGGTTGAATTGAGCGCAATAGCTGTGCTGTGCTGCTCTCGACCGTAAAGCGAACGAAAGCCTGATATTGCGCTTGAGACTTACGCAACCGCCTGTTCTGCGAAGCCGTCGCGCAAGAAGATTAGGCTGACTTTGGCACGCTGAATGATTTGTTCCGGCGGGCGAAATATGCCGCCGATTGGGGAACGCGTCTTTGCTGAACGCGATGGCTAGCAAAATCGACGACGGGAATCTGGACGGCATCGTGATTCGATGCGCCGTCATCCGGCGCGCCTTGGCGCGCGCCGCATCCGACCAGGCGACAACGGCAATTGCATAACTTCAGGGCTGGATTAAAGGCGAGACATGAGAAACGGTCAAAACAACAAGCGGATGCGTAACCGGAATAACAACAACAACAATAGCGGCAACAACAATAACCGGCGCGGCCAAAACCCGATGACCCGGGTGTTCGAATCGAACGGACCCGATATCAAGATCCGCGGCACCGCCTCGCACGTCGCCGAAAAATACGTGCAGCTGGCGCGCGACGCGCGCTCATCCGGCGATCCGGTCGCTGCCGAGAACTACTACCAGCATGCCGAACATTATTTCCGCCTGATCGCCGCCGCGCAGGAGCAGTTCCGGCAGAACCAGCCGCAGCCGCGCCTCGACAGCGAAATGCAGCCGGCCGCGGAAGACGGCGAAGACGACGGCGAGAGTTTTTCGCATTTCGGCCAGGAGCCGGGCTTCGCCCCGCAGCAACAGCAGCCCTATGTGCGCGATAACAATCCGCGCGAGCAGCGCGAAGGTCAGCCGTTTCAGCGCGACCCACCACCGCGTTAACATCGCACAACCGAGAACCCTCCCCAACCGCAGTATCAGCCGCAACCCCAGCCGCAGCCGGTGATTGCCGATACCGGCGGCGTCGATCGCCTGCCCTCGTTCATCACCGGGCCGCAGCCGCAGGTGAACGGCGCGCCCGGCGGCTATGAAGAAGGCCGCGGCGAGCGTTTCCCGCGCCGCCGCCGCCGGCCGCACGGCCCGCGTCCCGACATCGCCGCCGCGCCGGCCGCGCCCAGCGAAGATTTCAATCCGGGGAATGAGTAGGTAGTTTATCCGAAATCGTCGTCCCCGCGAAGGCGGGGACCCATACGCCGCGGCCGTCGTTTAAGGCACGCAGGCTGACGATCTCTTAAAATGGAACAACTACCGAACCGACGGTGGTTATGGGTCGTCGCCTTCGCGGGGACGACCAACTGAGGCGCTACACCTTATTCCTCGTCGCCGTCGACGACGGCACCAGCACCGGCTCCAGCGAGGGAATCAACCGCGTGCGTTCGCGGCCCGCGGGGATCGCGCGATAGACCTGCTTGGTTGCTTCCACGATATGCACCCCGGCGAACGGCAGCGACAGCGCCGCGCCGACGCGCTCCCATGCCATCGCAGAGCGCAAGAACCAGCCATTGCTGACAGGCGGCAGGAACAGCGCCTCGCCCCACCCCGCCGGGGTAAACCAGGTGTGCCGCAGCAATTGCGTGATCTGCGCACGCGAATAGGGCCGGCCGTGACCGAACGGCGTGTTGTCGGTGCGCGTCCACACGCCGCGCCGGTTCGGGATCACGGCGATCAGCCGGCCCGACGGCGCCAGCACGCGCCACACCTCACGCAACAGCCGCTCCGGATCGTCGGACATTTCCAGCGCATGGACCAGCAGGATCCGGTCTACCGCCGCGTCAGGCAGCGGCATCGAAAACTCATCGATCAAGGTCGCCAGCGCGGGCCGTGCGGTCGGCCACTTCAACACGCCCTGCGCCGCCGGCATGAAGGCGATGCAGCGCTCGGAATCCTCGCGAAACAG
>CADEDX010000604.1 GCA_902826195.1 uncultured Bradyrhizobium sp.
CGACGCCCTGATGCAGGCGGTGGCGGCGGAGGCGCAGCGGCGTTTTCGGGCCGAGATCGAGGCGGCGCTGGCCGGGGCGCCGGCCGATGATCCCCTGGCACGCTTTCGATGTCTGGGGCTGGCCTATCTGCGCTGGGCGATGCGCAATCCGACGCATTTCGAGATCATTTCAAGCCGCCAGTTGTTCGATCATGACCGGGCGGACGCCGTCAGCCGTGACAATGCCGAACTGATCGAACTGACCGAGCGGACATTGGCGGAAGCCTTTGCGGCGGGTCAGCTTCGCACCGGGGACCTCAGGCGGGTCCAGATCGCCGGGCGGGCACTGGTCTACGGCTTTGCCCGGATGAATATCGACGGCCATTTTCCGCGCTGGGGTGTCGCGGGCCCGGAGGCCGAGCAGACCGCCGAGGCCGTCCTCGACCTCTTCATCGAGGGCATTGCCAGACGGGCGTGACGCCAGTCGTCGTTCCGGGTTCGCTTCGCGCTCGGATGGCGGCAATCACGTCGACTTTCGTGCGCGCGAAAACGTCAGCTTCGAATTTACCTTGGCAATGTTTGCCGTCGGGCAAATTCATTGCGCGTTCATGACGATTACACTACGTTTTTATGACGCGACACAGTTTCCGGCTGGGTCGTGCGTCTCCTGGTCGTCGCCAGCCAAGGCTTTGCATTGCGCCGGGTCATACTGTGTTTCCCACATGGCGCCCGCGCCAAATCCAGCGCCCTCCGCCACCACCCTTGCCGCCGGCCTTGCCGCCATCGGCGTCTGGCGGCTTTCGGCCGTTGCTGCACCGCACATGGCCGCGCTGGCGATCATGCTGCAGACCGAAGCCGATTTCGGCGGCCGCATGGGATTTGCGCTGGCCTGGGGCATTCTGAACTTCTTCTTCATCGCGCTGCTGCGGCGCCCGGCGCTGTCGGGCGCGCTGTCGCTGACGCTGGTGGTGGTGCTGGTGCTGCTGTCGCGGCTCAAGCACGACGTCGTGCAGATGACGGCGAACTTCGTCGACGTGATGGTGATCGACCGCGACTCGGCGGCCTATCTGTTCACGATCTTTCCGAACCTGCGCTGGAGCGTGGTCGGCGCCGCGATAGTCATCCTGCCGCTGATGTATGCGCTGTGGTGGCTCGATCCGTTCCGCATTCGCCGCCTGCCGGCGGCGGCGGGCCTGCTGGCCTGTCTGGCGGCACTGACCGGGCAGGCCATGACCTGGCCGGTCGACGCCTGGAGTGGCTATTACGACGATGGCTATCTCTCCAAATTTGCACGCTCGGGCGTGACCGCGATTTCCGATTTTGCCACTTACGGGTTCATGGAATCCGAGGCGGCCACTGCCGAGCGGCTAAAAGTGCCGCTGGAGGATTCCTGTCACGTCGCCGGCCGCCGGCCGCACATCATCATGATCCATGATGAATCGAGCTTCGACATCCGCCAAGCCAATGGCGTCAAGGTGCCACAGGGGTATGGCAGCCACTTCAAGTCGTTCGACGGCCGCGAGCGCAAGTTCATGGCCGAAAGCAGCGGCGGCGCGAGCTGGATGGCCGAGTACAATGTGCTGGCCGGCCTGTCGTCCCGCTCGTTCGGCCGCTTCTCCTATTTCGTCACCCGCATCGCTTCGGGCCGGGTCGAGCGCGGTCTGCCGCTGGCGCTGCGCCGCTGCGGCTACAACACGCTGTCGCTCTATCCGGCCTATGGCGCCTTCATGGGGGCACGAAGCTTCCAGACCTCGACCGGCATGCAGCACTTCTATGACGCGCGCGATCTCGGCGCCAAGGGCATCGAGCCGGACAGCTTCTTCTACAACAAGGCCGTCAACCTGATCGCCGAGCAGCCGGCCAATACGCCGTTGTTCACCTTCGTCTATCTTGCCGCCAACCATTTCCCCTGGGAAACCAAATTCCGCCCCGACCTGCTGCCGTCCTGGCGCAAGCCCGGCAACGCGCCGGTGGTCGACGAATATCTGCGCCGGCAAACCTTGAGCGCCGGCGATTATTCCGGCTTCGTCGCCAATCTGAAGAAGAAGTTTCCGTCGCAGCCCTTCCTGATCGTCCGCTATGGCGACCATCAGCCGGAGTTCTCGTCGAACCTTCTAGATCCCGGCCTGGATGAGGCCCGGGTGGCGCGCAAGTTCGACGCCTACGACCCGCGTTACTTCACCACCTATTACGCCATCGACGCCATCAATTTCGAGCCGGTCAAGAGCGCCGCCGTGATGGACACGATCGACGCGCCGTATCTGCCGCTGGTGGTGCAGGAAGCCGCCGGCATCCCGCTCGATCCCTCGTTTGCGGAACAGAAGAACATCATGCTTCGCTGCAAGGGCGTGTTTTATGCCTGCAAGGACGGCGCGGAGGTGCGCAGGTTCAACCGACTGCTGATCGAAGCCGGATTCATCAAGGGCCTTTAGAGGACGCCGCCATGTCCGCGATCGCGGAAGCCGTAACGAACCAGAGCTCTCGCGCAAGATCGCGCGGCGCCGGCTTCGCTGCGCTGGCCGGCCTGACCGTCGCGGTGCATCTCGCCGCACTGGCGGTGCTGTTCTCCACCGAATACGGGCCGTACGCGATCACGCTGTCGGTGCTGGCGTGGATCTTCGTGAACTGCTTTCTGCTGGCTATGCTGCGGCGGCCCGGTGTCTGCGCCGCGCTGGCGCTGGCGCTGACCCTGATCCTGATTACGCTGTCGCATTTCAAGTTCGGCATCCTGCAACTCACGCTGACCTTTCTCGACTTCCTGATCATCGACCGCGATACGTTTTCGTTCCTGCTGTCGGTGTTTCCGCGCCTGCAGATGCAACTGATCGTGGCGGGCCTCGTCACGGCCCCCGTGCTGTGGGCGCTGTGGCGCGTCGATCCGTTGCGCGTGCGCCGCCGCGTCGCGCTGGGCGGCGTGGCGGCGACGGCCGCGCTGATCGCTGCGATGGCGGTGGCTTCACCCGAGAAGGCGTGGGAGCCGTTCCAGGGCGTCAATCACATTTCCAACCTGGCGCGTTCGGGCGTGGTGGCGGTATCGCGGCTGGCTTCCACCGGCTGGATCGAGGCCGATCCGCCGGCAGAAGGTCCGCTGCATCTGGCAGCCGCCCACGCAGCGCTGCCGTCGATGCAAGCGCTAACGCCAACGTCCGCGCCCGCCGCGGCGTGCGATGCACCTGCCAAACGGCCGCATATCATCATGCTGCTGGATGAATCGAGTTTTGACGTCACCTCGGCACCCGATGTCAAGGTGCCGGCCGGCTACAAGGATTTTTTCAAGTCGAGCGACGGCAAACAGCGCACCATGATCGCGGAGTCGACCGGCGGTCCGACCTGGTACACCGAGTTCAACGTGCTGACCGGCCTGTCGGCGCGCTCGTTCGGCGACCTGAAATTCTATGTCACGCGGATCGCCGCCGGCCGCGTCACGCGCGGACTGCCGCAGGCGCTGCAGCGCTGCGGCTACAAGACCGTCTCGCTCTATCCGACCTATGGCGACTTCCTCGGCGCGCGCACCTTCCAAAAGGGCACCGGCATCGAACAGTTCATCGACATGGCCGCGATGGGCGTGAACGAGGACATGCAGCCCGACAGCTTCTATTACGATCAGGCGCTGAAGGCGTTCGCGCGCGAGCAGGCGTCAGCGTCGCCGGTCTTCATGTTCGTCTACCTCACGGCCAACCATTTTCCCTGGTGGAACGTGTACCGGCCGGACCTGACGCCCGCGGGTTGGACGCCGCCGGGCAACACCGCCGAGGTTGACGAATACATCCGCCGCCAGACCATGACGGCGAACGACTACCGCGAATTCACCGATCGGCTGCAGCGTGACTATCCGGACGAGTCGTTCCTTGTGCTGCGCTTCGGCGATCACCAGCCAGCGATCTCGCAGAAAATGCTGGAGCCTGGCATCGACCAGCAACTGCTGGCCAAGCGCCTGATGGCGTCAGATCCCCGCTACTACTCCACCTACTACGCGATCGACGGCATCAACTATACGCCCGCCAATCTGTCGTCGGCGCTGGAAACGCTGGATGCCGCCTACCTCCCGCTGGTGCTGCAGGAAGCCGCCGGCCTCCCGCTCGATGCGTCGTTCGCCGAACAGAAGAACATCATGCTCCGCTGCAACGGCGCGTTCTACGCCTGCAAGAAAGGCGCGGAAGCCCGGAGGTTCAATCGCATGATGATTGACGCGGGGATGATCAAGGGGTTGTAACCCCTCTCGCTCTCCGTCATGGCCAGGCTTGGCCCGGCCATCCACGTCCTTGTCGCCA
>CADEDX010000605.1 GCA_902826195.1 uncultured Bradyrhizobium sp.
AGGTTGGGTGAGAGTCGTGGCACGCCTCGGAAGGCCTGTGACTAGTAACGCTCTCGCAGCACAGGATTGCGTCTTTACGACGGCCGTTCTGTCCGGCGCGGGCACCGATAACCGGATCATCGGTTAGGTGCTCGCCTGCGAAGTCGCCAGCGAAAATCCGGCGGCACTGATCGCGCGTCTGGCCCACCCGGCCACGCGCATCGTTTCGCTGACGGTCACCGAAAAAGGCTACTGCCACACGCCGCAAACCGGCGACCTCGACGAACGCCACCCCGACATCATCAACGATTTGCAGAATCCGGATACGCCGCGCTCGGCGATCGGATTCCTGGTGGCAGCGCTGGCGCAGCGGCGGAAGGCGGGTGTCGCCCCCTTCTCCGTCCTGTCCTGCGACAATCTTTCCGCCAACGGCCACACCGTTGGGCGGATCGTGACGCAGTTCGGTAGCCTTCGTTCGAGCGATCTCGGCACATGGATCGAAAGCGAAGTCGCCTTTCCTTCGACCATGGTGGACCGGATCGTGCCTGAAACCACCGACATCGACCGATCGGAGGTTTCGTCGGCGCTCGGCATGCTGGATGCGTGGCCTGTCGTGACGGAGCCGTTCACGCAGTGGATCGTGGAAAATCGATTTCCCGCCGGACGGCCGGATTTCGAAGCGGCGGGCGTGCAGATGGTTTCGGATGTGACTCCGTTCGAGCACATGAAATTGCGGCTGCTCAACGCCAGCCATTCCACGCTGGCCTATCTCGGCTACCTCGCCGGGCACGAAACCATCGCTTCCGCGATGACTGACGTTCGCTTCGTAGCACTTGCACGGCAGATTATGGAGGACGCGGCCCCGACGCTGACGATGCCGGACCGAACCAATGTTGCGGCCTATGGTGCGTCACTGTTGCAGCGCTTCTCTAACCCCGCCTTGCATCACCGCACGTGGCAGATTGCGATGGATGGGTCGCAAAAGCTGCCGCAGCGGCTGCTCGCCACCATGGCGGACCGTTTTCGGCTCGACCTTCCGATCGACACCCATGCGCTCGCCGTCGCAGGCTGGATGCGCTACGTCACCGCCCGGGACGAACAAGGACGCGCGATCGACGTGCGCGATCCGCTCGCCGGGGAATTGTTCGGAATTGCCGAACGCGCGGGCCCGGTCGCCGAGAGGTTGGCGCCGGCGCTGCTGGACGTGCAATCCATTTTCGGCGCGCTCGGCAGCGATCCGCGGATGCGTGCGGCGGTTACCGAGGCGCTGACGAAGCTGTATGCGCTGGGGGCACGGCAGACGGTGCAGACGTTTCGGCCGGGATAGCTCCTCATGGTGAGGAGCGCGCAGCGCGTCTCGAACCATGAGGCCCCGACTGTGGCCTGCTTTCTTCGAGACGCCCGCTTCGCGGGCTCCTCAGGATAAGGATTGGGCGCCGTGGTGCAGTCGAATTAGCGCGGCACCACCGCGGTCGCTTCTATCTCGACCCGCGCCGCCTTCTCGACCAGGCGCACCACCTGCACCAGCGCCATGGCCGGATAATGCGCGCCAAAAATCTCGCGGTAGACGCGGCCGATCTCTTTCAGGCTCGCGAGATATTCCTCGATGTCGACGACATACCAGGTCAGGCGCACGAGGTGCTCGGGTTTGGCGCCGCCCTCGGCGAGGATGTCGGCGATGTTGCGCAGCGTCTGGCGCACCTGGCCGACGAAATCGGGCGCGAGGTTTTCCTGTATATCCCAGCCGATCACGCCGCCGGTCACGACAAGGCGGCCATCGGCGGCCATGCCGTTGGCGTAGCCTTTCGGCATCGGCCAACCGCTCGGCTGCAGCACGCGTGGGCCGCATAATGTGTCGGTCTTTGGATCAGGCACCACGCTCAGCGCGGGTCCTTTCGGGGCGGTCACCGGCATCCTCCATCCATTCACGTTATTCCGCGGCCATGCCGGGCGATGGCGCAACGGCGGCCATCTCCCTCAGCGCAAAACGCCGCAACTTGCCGGTTTCGGTCTTCGGCAGTTGCGCGACAAATTCGATCGCACGCGGATATTTGTAGGGCGCAATGGTCTGCTTGACGTGATCCTGCAGCGCCTGCGCCAGCGCGGCATCGCCCCTCGCGCCGCCAGCCAGAACCACATAGGCCTTGACGATCATGCCGCGCGCCTCGTCGGGTGCTGCGACCACGCCACATTCGGCGACGGAAGGATGCGACAGCAGCGCCGCCTCGACCTCGGGACCGGCGATGTTGTAGCCGGACGAGACGATCATGTCGTCCGAGCGGGCGACAAAGGCCAGCCGCCCATTGGCGTCGCGAACAAAGGAATCGCCGGTCAGGTTCCAGCCGTCACGCACGTAATTCGACTGTCTCTTGTCGGCAAGATAGCGGCACCCGGTCGGGCCGCGCACCGCCAGCTTGCCGACGGTGCCATCGGGCAATTCGTTCATGTCGTCGTCGACGATTTTTGCTTCATAGCCGGCAACCGGGCGGCCCGTGGTGCCCGCGGCGGCGTCGCCTGTGCGGTTGGTGATGAAGATGTGCAGCAGTTCGGTCGAGCCGATGCCGTCGAGAATCGTCTTGCCGGTCTTGCGGGTCCAGCTTTCGAACACCGGCGCCGGCAGGGTCTCGCCGGCGGAAACCGCCAGGCGCAGCGACGACAGATCGGCGCCCTTGTCCATCGCGGCCATCATCGCGCGATAGGCGGTCGGCGAGGTGAAGCAGATGGTCGCCTTGTAGGTCTCGATGATCTTGACCATTTCGGGCGGCGAGGCGTTTTCGAGCAGCGTCGCGGTGGCGCCGAACCGCAAGGGGAAGATCGCCAGTCCCCCGAGCCCGAAGGTGAAGGCCAGCGGCGGCGAGCCGACGAACACATCTTCCTCGGTGACGTTGAGGACTTCCCTGGCGTAGCCGTCCGCGACGATCATGAGGTCGCGGTGGAAATGCATCGTAGCCTTGGGTTCGCCCGTCGTTCCCGAGGTAAATCCGAGCAGCGCGACGTCATCGCGCCCGGTCTTCACGGCGTTGAACTTCACCGGCTTGTTCAGCGCCACCCGGTCGAGCTCGGCGTCGTGGTTCGACGTGCCGTCGAAGTTCACCACCTGCTTGAGGAATCGGCTGGTCTTGGCGCAGGCGACCAGTTCGTCGGCGATGCGGCTGTCGGTCAGCGCCAGCGCGATCTCGGTCTTGTCGACGATCTTTGTCAGTTCGCCGGCGCGCAGCATCGGCATGGTGTTGACCACGACGGCGCCCGCCTTGGTGGCGGCGAGCCAGGCCGCGATCAGCGCGGGATTGTTGCCGGAACGGATCAGGACGCGGTTGCCGGGCTTGACGCCGTAGTCCTCCACCAGCGCATGCGCCAGGCGGTTGGACCAGTCGGCCAGTTCCTTGTAGGTGCGCTGGCGGCCGTTGCCGATCAGCGCGATGCGGTCGCCCCAGCCCTTTTCGACGATGCGGTCGGTCAGCTCGACCGCGGCATTGAGATATTCGGGATATTGAAACTCGGGCCTGTCGAGCAGCAGGTCCGGCCACTGCTCCGGCGGCGGTAGGTTTCGCCGCGCGAAATCATCGACATGGCCCGTCGGGCCTAGAGACGGGCCAAGGGTTTGGCTGGGAGTTTGACCTGACATTCTCTTCTCCCCTCGCTTTCCACGATGAAAGGCTCGAGATCAATATCGAGGACGCCCGGCAAGCCGTCTTGGGAAATCATTTTAGGCTTAAAGTATTTTTCTGCAAGGGCGGAATTGCGCTTTTCCCGCCGCCGGGACTGGCCGGCGGCGGAGAAACTGGCCCCCGCTCAAGGCTACCGCAAATAGGACACCGTGCTCGGCCGCATGGTTCGAGACGCCTGCCTTGCAGGCTACTCACCATGATGGTTCGGGATTTTGCCTGTGTCGTTTCTCGTCATGGCCGGGCTTGTCCCGGCCATCCACGTCTTCCTTGCTTGGGGTGCTAAAGACGTGGATGCCCGGCACAAGGCCGGGCATGACGAAGAGTTATTGCCGGAAAACTACGCGTTGGCCTCGGGCGGCAAAAAGTCCACCTCGTGCTGGGCGGAAATCCGGACCACCTGTTCGGGGTCGGTCAGATTGTCCAACTGGTTGAACAACGCTTCGAGCTTCTGCATCGGCGACACCCAGAACAGCGCCCGCGCCGGCTTGTCCGACTTGTTGAAATAGCCGTGCGGAATGCCGCGCGGCAGGCGGACCAGATCACCGGCCTTGGCCTGCACCCAGACGCCGTCGAGCTTCAGATCGAGCACGCCTTCCTGCA
>CADEDX010000606.1 GCA_902826195.1 uncultured Bradyrhizobium sp.
GGCTCCCGAAGCGACTAGTGCGAGATAGATCCACGGCTGAAAGAGCGTGTCCGGCGGCGGGTCGAATACACCGGTCAGCACCTTGACGAGTAGAAAGGCGACGGCTTCTCCGAGAATGAAACCGCAGGCCGCGCCTGCAATGAGAATGATTGCCGCCTCCGCCTGCGCAAATTTCCGAATATCTGCGGACGTTGCACCGAGCGCCGACAGGATCGTGGCCGCCCGGCTTCGCTCAGCAAATCCAAGCGACAGAACGAGGCCAGTTGCGCCGGCGACGAGGAGAACCGCAAACGAAAGCTCGATTGCAGTCAACTTGCGCAGATCGACGGCAGTCAAAGTTGAACCGATGAGCCGCGCAGCCTGGGAAAGCTCGGTCACCTTCAGGGGGCTTTCCGTACCAAGGACCTTTCCAATTGCCAGGGCGACAGCGCCTGGATCGCCGCGGCTACGAACCAGAACGACCTCGGAATGGGAATTCCCTGTCTGTGCGGCAACATAGGATGCATTGGCGACGAGGAAACTGTCGTGCGGCGCGGTCGGAAATTCGGTCACGACGCCGATAAAGTGAAACGCGATTGTTCGATACTGGTTGTCGGCAGCGTTCTGAAGCCTGAGCTTGATGAGGTCGCCGACCGTCAGCTGAAAATCGCTGACGGTTTCCTGCGACACAAGAAGGCCATCAGGCGTCTTTGCCAGCCGATCCAGCGTGGCGCGCGCGTCGCGATTACCGAAATATGCGTCGGCGATGGTGGTGGCATGACCAATCGTGCCGGGATCGATGCCATAAAGATCTTGAAGATCATTGCCGACGTAGGCGAAGCGGTGCTGCATCGCCTCGGCGGCTACCACGCCGGGCGCTTTTCGTATTTCTTCCAGGCGATCTCCGGCGGGGGCCGCGCTCGTCCCTGTTACCGTGACATCGGCGCCATTGGTGAGTTGAGCATCCACGAGCAGCTGTGCGTTGTAGGTCGTGTCGAAAACGGCGACGGCCGTCGCAAAAGAGAAGGCGAGGGTAGCAAGCGCAATTCCGCCGGCAATCCGGCCACTCTGGCGGCTGAGCGAAGCCGCCACGGGATCTGCGAGATGTCGGCTGATCGGTCGAAGCAGCCTGGTCAGGACGTTGCGGCCGACCGAAAGCGCCCTGCCGCCGATTCGCAGGACGAGCAGACCCGCTCCGATCCAGAGGCAAAGCGGTGCCAAGAAGGCGGTATAATCAACTGACGTCGCAGCGACACCCTCCGGCGCGAGAACGACCTGATAACCCGTATTGGCGACGCGCCAGAACACAATCCCGGCTAGCGCGAGCAGGAAGAGGTCAAGGTAAGTTCTCTGCCAGAGAGGCTTTGATACAAGCGCCAACGCACCGCGGCGCGACACGACCGTGTGCTCGCGAAGATCGATCAGGGTGGGCATCAGGATCGACGTGAGGGCGAGCACGACGCCGACTCCAAGCGTTATCGCCAACCACTGGACAACAGCTGCCGATTGTAGATCCACCGAGAGAACCGTAGTTGAAAGCAGCGCAGCTAAAAGTGTACCGCTGACGCCACCGGCGATGGCGACAAGGCCTCCATCCACGACAACAAGCCGGGCGATTTGTCCAAGGCTTGCACCGCGTAAACTCAATAGTGCCTGTTCGCGTCGCCGACGAGCGGCGTCCGCGCGCACGATCGCGATGGTCAACAACATGGCCAGCACGACACCCGGAAGTCCGAGAAATAGCAGTAGAATCTGAGCGAACAGGGCATCCTGGCGCACGGCCCCGAGCCGGGCGGAAAGGTTGTCGCCGACCTGTGCGACCCCTGCGGCTCGAACCTCGAAATTTCTGGCGCGCCCCGTTATGTCCAAATAGGCGGCCTCTGGCGCCGCCGGCAGGTTTGAATGGTCAAGCGAAGCGTGGATTTGCAATCTTGCGGTGCCCCCCGGCATCGCCGTCGAGAACAGGGAAGTCCAGGTGTCCATCGGCAGCAGTAAAATATTGTCCGGCGGTGCCGTGGGCGTGGGACCCTTTTGCGGGCCTATCGTCTGAAACATCGCGTTCGCATTCGGAAGGTCGACGACGCCGGCAATTTTTACGCTTGCGGGGCTTTTGCCATCCCGCAGGATCGCAACTGTGTCGCCGATCGAGACATGCAGGTTGGCGGCGGTCTGCTGAGCGATCAATGCTCCGTCGACTGCTCCCGCGAGCAATCGAATTTGCCCAGGAAAGGTTTTGACATAGTCAGCGCCAATTCCCAGAACCTGGCCGGCCCCTGTTGTCTGGGTCGTTGCGTCCGTCCTGGCTTCGAATCCAGCGACATCCGCATAACCAACTGTCTCGACGGCCGTGACTGTCGCGGACTTCGAAAGTATCTGTTTCAAAGTCGCAGGATCGGCTGCATTGCCAAGCGCGATCTGCCAATCGACCGGTACGCTCGCCACCGCTCTGCGCGTCATGGTCTGCGAGCTTGACGTGGCGAAGACCCCAATTACGCCGATCAACGCAGTGGCGATGGCGATGCCGGCTGCACTGAGAAACAGCTGCCACGACCTATGCGCGACGATGCCTTTGATCCACGATACAATCACGCAGCTTCCTCCGACGCATAAATCATCAAGCGGCCTGCATTCATTGTCCAACGTCGCTTAAGGCGCTCAGCGACGGAAGGATCGTGCGTGGCGACGACGAGCGCCGTCGTTGTTCCGTCAAGCGCTGCGAGCAACGCGTCGATCAATTCTTGCCCTGTCTTCCCGTCAAGTTGACCGGTTGGCTCGTCCGCCAGGATCACCGCGGGCCGCATCACCAGCGCTCTTGCGAGGGCAACCCGTTGCATCTGGCCGCCGGAGAGTTGATCGGGAAGCTTCTCGGCAAGCTCACCAAGCGAGAGGCGTTCGAGTGCGTCCGCGGGGTTCATTGCTTCCGCGGGATCGATCGCCGCGATTTGAATCGGCAGCCTGACGTTTTCGATCACGGTGAGCTCAGGAAGGAGCGACGGCGCCTGGAATACAAAGCCGATCTGCCGTGGCCGCAATGCTTCGCCCTGGCGTAGTCCCGGCCAGGACACGGTGCCGGCGCTCGGCTGCTCCAGTCCGGCCAGAAGACTGAGGAGTGTTGACTTGCCACTCCCGGACGGCCCCATGATGGCAATGCGGTCCGACGGAAAAATGCGGCAGAAAGCTTTTTTGACGGCACCGATCGTCTGGTGGCCCGATGAGAATACCATGGACGCCTTGCGCAATTCAATCAGAGGGGTCTCGCTGGCGCTTTTTTTACGGCTAGCAACGATCGGCGACCACGGCCTTTCGAGATGCCTCACCGCTAACGCCGGAGGCCGCCGTTCCCTGACCTCTGCGATGCGGCCATCGGTGATTTCGAGGACGCGCGAGGCCTTCAGGCCAAGTGCGCTGCTATGGGTCGCAATCAGCGCGGCGCCACCTTTCGCGCGGCGTGCCTCCAAAAGTTCGAGAATGCGGCTTTCGGTTTCCGCATCGACTTCTGCCGTCGGCTCGTCTGCGAGAAGAAGCGGCGGATCGGAGGCGAGGGCGACAGCCAATCCTGCCCGTGCAAGCTCACCACCCGAGAGCGTCGCGGGCATGGCATGTCCCCGATCAGCGAGCCCGAGAAGGCTAAGGAGTTCGATGACACGGCAAGAATCGAACTTCCCGCTCAGGTTCATCTGCAGCTTGATGTTTTCAGCAACCGACAGATGGTCGAAGAGATTACCTGATTGAGCCAGGAAACCGATCGAACTGGCGCGCAGCGCCGCACGTTCAGCCTCCGGCCGTCGCGTCATCCGGCAACCGTCGATTGTGACAATGCCGCCGTCCGGCTCGTCCAGGCCCGCCAGACACGCAAGCAACGTGGATTTGCCGCTGCCTGACGGCCCAATGAGCGCAACGACCTCGCCGGGCTCGACGGTCAGGCTGACGCCCCGAAGCGCGCGCACCTCTGCGTGGCCAGGATGGTAGAATTTGAAGAGATCGTCGGCTTCGATGAGAGCCATTTCAGTTCCAGCGAAAGGAGTTGCTCATCAGCTTCCATTGGTCGGCGTTATCGGCTCCCATGGGAGCCGAAAAGGTAACAGCGGCGAGCTTTCCTGCATGCGCCATCAAGAATCGTTCGTTTTCGAGACGGACACGCTTGTTGGTGACCGGGTTGGAATCTGAGTTTGAACTATAGATAATTTGGATCGCCGGACCCGACGCCAGCTTGACTTCCTTGACCGAGGCTATCTTCACCGCGTGTCCCGTCTTTTCCAGCTCCGC
>CADEDX010000607.1 GCA_902826195.1 uncultured Bradyrhizobium sp.
TGGAAAACACCAGGACGTCGTCGAGCAGCACTCATCGCGCAGGGAGTCTCGGGAGAATTGCGCAACATCGCCGGTAGCGGCCGTGCACCCTGGCACCTCGCCCGGAGCAAAGCCCTCTCTGTTGTACTCTCCAATGCCCACTTCAAATCGCTCGGATTCCTGTCCTTGATCGAAGCGCGCTAGCGTAACTTCTCGAACCGCCGTATACGGACCCGTACGTACGGTGGTGTGGGAGGGGTGGAGCCGCAAGGCTCCCCCATATCCCGATCATTGACCCAAAGCAGACTTGAGCAGGGACCAGCTATCGAGTGTTTGCGGAAGGCTCAATAGCATGGGGTATTATGGTTAGCCCCGCTTGATTGGTCGCAGTGTTTGGCGTTTGATTTTGGTTGCGCCGCACTACTCTTTATCTTCTTGTTTTTGGTGGCAGTATTGGTCGTTTGAGTGCTGGTCTGAGCCTGTAGGCTACTCGTATAGGAAAGCCCAATAACTGCTACAGTAGCGGCAATGATCAATCGCTTCATTGTATTCTCCGAGGTGACGTCGAACCGATGGTTGCGCAGGCGACTGCGTAGTTCGTACTGGAAACGCAACCGCCGCGCCTTGAGGCGAGCTCGATAATCCCTTAAGATCATCTCTATTTCTTGGCAGGTTTAGTGGCCTCGAAAGGCCTTTGAGCCGCGGCAAGGCTCCTGCATCCGCAGCCAAACGGAGCGGTGGTAATTTGTTGTTTTTGTTCGAAAATTACTTACTCGACAGTGCTCGACGCGAGCTGCGCCTCCACAACGGCGTTGTTGAGGTAGAGCCGCAAGTCTTCGACGTTCTGGAGTATCTGGTTCGAAATCGCGACCGGGTTGTCACAAGGGATGACCTGATCGAGGGTGTTTGGCACGGTCGTATTGTATCGGAATCGACGTTAGATACGCGAATCAGCTCGGCCCGCTATGCGGTTGGCGACTCCGGCAAGGAACAGCGGCTCATACGCACGCTGGCTCGCAAAGGAATTCGATTCGTTGGCAGCGTGAGAGAGGAGCGAGTTTCCGAGACAGCAACCTTGCCGACGCTTCCGGACAAACCTTCTATAGCTGTGCTCCCTTTTCAGAACATCGGCGGCGACGCCGAGCAGGAATATTTCGCCGATGGTATTGTGGAGGATATCATCACGGCGTTGTCCCGGTTCAAATCGCTGTTCGTGATCGCCCGCAACTCAACGTTCATCTACAAAGGTAAAGCCATTGACACCAAGCGACTAGGAGAAGATCTCGGCGTTCGCTATGTTCTCGAAGGGAGCGTGAGGAAAGTAGGAAATCGCTTGCGCATCACTGGCAAGCTCATCGAGGCCGGCACGAATTCACATATCTGGGCAGACAATTTTGACGGCGCGGTCGAGGACATTTTTGAATTTCAAGATCAGATTACGACCAAGGTTGTTGGACTAATTGCACCTCAAATAGAGCAAGCTGAAATCGAGCGCGCCAAACGGAAGGTATCTGCCGATCTGGACAGTCACGACTACTTCATGCGCGGAATGGCGCTGATCAACCAATATGACTTCAGCGAGGAAACGCGATTATTCTTTCAGAAAGCGTGGAAACTCGACCCAGACTATGCGGCCGCTTACGCGATGGATGCCTGGATATCGATGAATCAGCGGGCCACTTTTGGAAAAGCCCTCAGCGTCGAACGGCGAGATGAAGCAGTTCGATTGGCCAATACTGCTGCGGATATAGCAAACGACGATGCATTGGTTTTGGCAAGAGCTGCACACGTTCTGGTCAATTTGGACCGTCAATTCGATCGCGCAATGTCGATGGTCGACAAGGCCGTTGCCCTAAATCCAAATCATGGCGGGGTCTGGCACGCTCGCAGCCAAGTTGCTTTCATGTGCTGCAATCCCGACGAATGCATCCGAAGTATGGCCCAAAGTATCAGGTTCAATCCGAAAGACCCCGCAACGAGGTCGTTCTGGATTGGAACCTCATGGGCACTTTGGATGAAAGGACAATACGAGGAAGGGTTATCCTTGGCGGACAAGGCAATCCAATTTCGCGCAACACCATGGTCGCTTGGTGCATATATTCTGAATGCGGTGTCTGCGGGACATATTGATCCGGCTCGGGAAGCCATGAAGCAGTCGTTAGCAATGGCTCCGCACCACACAGTTTCCAGAATAATCAAAAACCCGATACTTCGCGACCCGAAGGTGACCGAGAGGGTTGCTGAAACTTTTCGAATTGCTGGAATGCCGGAATAGCTCGACGAGCGTGTTGTCGATCTCGTGGACCGCTTACCCTTCGCGAAATTCCGCTGTCGTCTGGATGTGTCAGCTGTGAAGGACAGACTCGACTTCGCGCGTGACCACCTGGGTGTAGCGCGCCGTGGTGTCGAGCTTGGAATGTCCGAGCAAGACCTGGATCACACGAATGTCGATGTTCTGCTCGAGCAGGTGCGTGGCGAAGCTGTGTCTGAGCGTGTGCGGCGCCACCCAATTGGGGTAGCCCAGCCATTCGGCGTGTAAACAAGCGTCCAGAATTGGCTCTGACTCACTTTTGGTGCAGTTGTTTACGCGGCACCGATGACGCGTGCCTCGAGCAGATCGATCTTTGCACGCCCATACATCTGACGCTTCACCAGCTTGAGCTTTGTGATTTGACCTTCGGTCTGACCGTTCGACCATGGTTGGATGATCGCGGCTTGAACGGCGTCGCGATCCGCGATGATGCCCTTGGCGAACGAGCTGAGCGGACTTGCGATCGCGGCGACGATCCAAGGATCGAGGTCGGCGGCCTTTTTCTGGCGCATGATTTCGTGGAAACGATCGACCAAGTCGCGGGCCTCGAGCAACGGTGGGACATCGTGCGCGATCTTGGCCATGATCGATGCCTGATCCCTCGGTACCCGATCGCGTTCGATGGTCATAAGCCGCGCAATCTTGCGTGCAGACGGGGTCTTCCTCACCCGCCCGGCCGGATTCGATGACTCATCGAGGCGCCGGCGGGTGGCCCATTCGGCGACGACCCGAAGGGATCCTCGGAATCCCTGTATCCGCAGTCGGCGCCAGAGTTCTGCGCCATTCCGGCAGCCGCCCATCCAGAGCGCGTCGAGCGTCTCGGCGTACGGCTCGAGGATGCTCACACGGCTGCGAAAGACCTCGAGCCCACCGCCTCGGGCAATACGTCGAACCGTCTGGCGTGCAAGGTTGAGCCGGCGGGTAATCTGTTTGAGTGGAGTTTTCTGTTCGAGCAGCCGCAACACCGCGTCGACCGTCTTCTTGCGGTGTTGGAAATTCTCCCACCGCTTGCGTTCGGCACAACTGAGTAATGTGGGGTCGATGTCGTCAGTGGCCGACGATTTGCGGATGGCGTGCATGTTCTGGCGCACGACATCAAGGAAGCTCGCGCTGGCGTTTTCGAAGAGGTGCCAACGATCAGCGATTTGGATGGCCTGGGGCGCCCCCCTGGATGCGGCGTCACCGTAGCTCGCACCACGATCCCGGGCAATGAACTCGATGCTGGGGTGATCGCGCAGCCAGGCGGCACTGGTGCCCCCCGCGCGATCCGGCAGGAGTGCAACGATGCGGCGGCGCTCGAGATCACAGATGACGGTGCCGTACTGGCATCCCTTGCGCCAGGCCCAGTCGTCAATGCCGACCGTGCGCAGGGGTTCGCGAGAACGGGCCGCGAGCCGGCGAACCGTTCTAAGCAACGTATCTTTACTGACCGGGATCGCCAGGCGGCTTGCCAAGTTATGTCCGGGACGCCCGCCCAATGCGAGCCCGAGACGATGCACGATGCCATCCATCCGCATTGTTCGGCGGGCTGACGGCAATGCGACCGCGTCACCGAGGCGCTGGACAAAAATGCGCCGCCGGCAGCCTGTTCCGACACATCGAAAACGGCGTGTCTCAACATTGATCTCAACGATTCGACCGTGGGCAGGCAAATCGATCAGGCGTCGCCTATAGCGGCTATGGATCCGACCCGAAACGGTACCGCATTCAGGGCAGGTCGCCATCTTCGCGCTTGGCCTTGCCATTACGATGATCTTCGCTGCTCCGATCTCGACGCCATCGACGGCAAGGCCCCCTGGTATCAGCGTCGCGGTATGGGTCTTACGGCACATCTGCGGTGATTCCCCTAAAAGGTTGAATCAGCCACTGTGCCACCCGCGGCACGCCGATCGCTGCACCAAAAGTGAGTCAGAGCCCA
>CADEDX010000608.1 GCA_902826195.1 uncultured Bradyrhizobium sp.
GAGGATTTCGCTGGCGCCGAACCGTACCTTGCAGATTGCGGGGATCAGCGCATAGAGCGCACCGGCTGTAGCAGCCAGCAGCATCATCGCAGGCAGCACCCACGGGCCGGCGTCGGTACCCTGCGTCTTCACCGCAAGCCAGCTCCCGGCGACCGCACCGATCAGGAACTGGCCTTCGGCGCCGATGTTCCAGGCGTTGGCGAGGTAGCAGAACGAGAGGCCGATCGCGATCATCACCAGCGGCGTCGCCTTCACCGCGATTTCCTGCAGCGAATAGCTGTCGGTGAGGGGATCGATGAAGTAGACGCCGAGCGCGGTGATCGGATTCTTGCCGAGGATCGCAAACAGGATGCTCATGGTGACGAGCGTCAGGCCGATCGCTATCAGCGGCGAGACCAGAGCGATCGTGTTCGATCGCTCGGCGCGCTTTTCAAGCACCAGCTGCATGCGCCGCTTCCTTCTGATCCAGACTGCTGCCGCCCATCAACAGGCCGAGCTTCTCGCGGCTCGCATCTTGAGTTGCCATCGGCTCCGACAGGTGGCCGTGGAACATCACGGCGATGCGGTCGGTGATTTCGGCGAGTTCGTCGAGGTCCTGGCTCGTGACCAGCACGGCGGCGCCGCTGGCGGCAAGATCGAGCAGCGCCTGCCGGATCACAGCGGCGGCGCCCGCATCGACCCCCCAGGTCGGCTGGCTCACGACCAGCACGGCCGGGTTACGAAGGATTTCGCGGCCGACGATGAATTTCTGCAGATTGCCGCCGGACAGGCTGGCGGCCTCCGGATCGCGCTTGGCCTTGCGGACGTCGAACGTCTCAGTGGCGCGGTCGACGGTCTTGAGCGTTGCGGCGGTGTTGACGAAGCCGTGCTGGACCATGCCGGAGGCTGCGTGGCCGGTCAGCAGCGCGTTTTCCGACAGCCTCATGCGCGGCGCGGTGCCGTGGCCGAGCCTTTCCTCGGGCACAAAGGCCGCGCCGAGCTTGCGCCGCTGGGTGATCGAAAAGTGTCCTGCGGCTTGCCCGTCGATGACGATAGTGCCGGGGTCCTGCGCCTGCCGTTCCCCCGACAGGGCGGCAAAAAGTTCGTCCTGGCCGTTGCCGGCAACGCCGGCGATGCCCAAGATTTCGCCACCCTTCAGCTCGAAGACGATGTGCTGAAGCCGCACGCCATGGGGATCGTCCGGCTCGAGGTTCAGATTGTTGACGACAAGCCGCGGTACCGTGGTTTGACGGTTGGCTGCGGCCTTCACTTCCTTGATCTCGCCGCCCACCATCATGCGTGCGAGCGAGCCCGCGGTCTCTACCCTCGGGTTGCAGGTCGATACTTTCTTGCCGCCGCGCAGGATGGTGGCGGTGTCGCAGAGCCGTTTCACCTCTTCCAGCTTGTGGCTGATGTAGAGGATCGCGCGGCCCTCGGCCTTGAGGCGATCGAGCACGGTGAAGAGCTGGTCGGCCTCCTGCGGCGTCAGCACCGCGGTCGGCTCGTCGAGGATCAGGAATTTCGGATTTTGCATCAGTGCGCGCACGATCTCGATGCGCTGGCGCTCGCCCACGGATAATTGCCAGACCTCGCGCCTGGGATCGAGCGGAAGCCCGTAAACGCGGGATACTTCCTCGAGACGTGCCGACATGTCCTTGAAGGATTCCTTGCCGTCGAGCCCGAGCGCCACGTTTTCCGCGACCGTAAGATTGTCGAACAGCGAGAAATGCTGGAACACCATGCCGATGCCGCGGCTGCGTGCTTCCGAGGGGCCGGAAAGAACCATCTTCTCACCAAGCCAGCGCATTTCACCTTCGCTCGGCTGGATCAATCCATAGATGGTTTTGACGAGCGTCGATTTGCCCGCGCCGTTTTCGCCGAGCAGCGCGTGGATCTGCTGCGGCCAGATATCGATATCGATCGCCTCATTGGCGAGGAACGTGCCATAGCGCTTGGTCAGGCCGACCGTCTGAAGCAGCGGCACTGCGCCGGTGTGCAACTCGGCAGGCGTCGAATCCAGCATTGGTGATCACGCGTCTGAGGAATGGCGGCGCCTCAATATTGAGCTAGTTTCGATGCGCGCGTAAGTAGGGAAAAAGCGCCAGCCCTTGCTCAAGTCTTTGGCAAGCTGAGGGCCCTCGCGTCCTCTCTGCTTGCCTCAATAAGCTATTTCCTGATCGCGCCGCGCCGTCCGGATCGGGCGAAGGCGCCTGACCATGTTGCAGATTTGTAACGATCCAGACGAATTCGTAACTGCCTAGTCAGTCCTGACGCGAAGTTGAGCAGATTTGTTGCCAAAGTGTACGAGCCGCAGAAGCGAAGCACGTGCTGTGCGTTCGCTTTTCACCCTGCGCTAGATCGTCGCAGAAAACCTATAGATTAAGGCCTAACCCGAAGGATCCGGCCCAGCAAACGATTGATCTATTCGTTCGCGATTGCGGCGAGGCGCCGCGCAAGATGCGGATACGCGAATTATTCTTGATCAAACTTGCATCAAGGCATGCGGAAAGTTGAGGCTTCTCACCTAATTCAATGCGCGCAAGGCTTGCTTTCAAGGGTCTCGATCATTCGATCGTCAACTTGGGGGTAACTGGGATGTCGCGTCTTCGTAGGACATTGGCAGCAATGGCGCTGTCGCTCGCAACGCTCGCACCGGCCGGCTTTGCCAGTGCCGCCGATCTGACGATCAAGGCACCAAAGCCGGCCGAGCTTCCGTGGTTCATCCTGATCGATAACCGCGTGACCTACTCGTACATCTTCACCGCCGCGCAGCCCGGTATGTTTTCGATCCGGCCGGATGGTACCGTCAACGCCAAGACCACGAAGCAGGTCTACTCCTTCACGCACTTCGACATCTGGCGGTACGGCACCAACTTCTTCACGATTTCGCTCTATAAGTCGGACCATAATGACCCGGCCGCCCCCTGCATCAACGCCGGCATCAGTTCGGCCTTCCTGCCGGCAACCTGCGCCGGTGCGAGCGAAATCTACGGGTTGTTCCGCTCGACCTTCGGCTGGAACCAGCTCTTTAACACCAAGGCCTTCACCGTCGGCCCGCTGCAGAACATCTCGTTCGAGGTCGGCATGGATGCCAACACCGAGAACAGGTTCTTCGGAGCTGCCAAGCGCGCCGCCGTTGCCGGTCTGCAATTCGAGTTCGCCTTGCCTTACAAGGGTTATTTCAACGTCGCGCCATTGGTGTATTGGGAGTTCAACAATCACAACTCGTTCGCGCAGTGCAACAGCGGCTTCTCCGGCCCGCTTCCTGGCGTGAGCTGCCTTTCGGACGGCAATACCAGGTACAAGCCGACCTGGGCGGTCGAGACCAACTACTACATGGACCTGGGCTTCCTGCCGGAGAACATGCAGTACTTCTCGATCAGCGGCCGCGCCGCCTGGTATGGCAAGAAGGGAACGGACACCGAGCCTTTGCCAGTCCTCCCGGGGAACGGTACCTTCAACACGGCCGTCGAGTTCAACTCGGAGCCGATCCGCCTGACCCTCGATGCCTCAAAGGCGATCTGGGGTCCGAAATGGTCCCACTACGTGGACGTATGGGTCGCCTATCGCTACTGGCAGAACAAGTTCGGCCTCGATCACAATGCCCCGTCGGCAGCATGTTCCGTGACGATCGGCGGCGTCACCCGTGCAAGCGGAGCCTGCACCGAGTCCTCGCTCTACTCCGGTATCACGGTGAAGTTCTGATCACCTGACGCGACCTCCCAGGTGAAAAACGATGGCGCCGTGATGTTCCCCGCGGCGCCATCCCCGTTGTTAAAGGCGATTGATGCTGCAGAGCTGCGGCCTCGTGGCACCAGCCGCGCCATCACCTATTTCGTCCACGCCCCGGCATGCACCGCCGCGGCTTCGTCCTCCAGCAGAGGGCCGACCACTTCGATCGGGCGCTGGCCGCTGGCAAAAACCTCGCGGCAGGGCAAATCGAGCGTTGGATTTTCCGGGTGATTGCCGGTCAACTTCCGCAAGCGTTGTTCGCTGAGGCCGTAGACCAGCCGGCCGATGCCAGCCCAGTAGATCGCGCCCGCACACATTGCGCAGGGCTCGGCAGACGAATAGAGCGTGGCGCTGCGCAGGATAGTCGCTTCGATCGTGGTACAGGCCTGCGTCGCCACCAGCCGTTCGGCATGCGCGGTGCCGTCATGAAAAGGCATGTAGCTGTTCTCGGCCTCGAGCAGCACCTTGCGGTTCTGGGTG
>CADEDX010000609.1 GCA_902826195.1 uncultured Bradyrhizobium sp.
CGTGCCTGATTCGTTCCTCTGCGGCGATCCGCTCGGTGAGATCGCGGATGAACGCGTTGAATACGAAACCATCGCGTGTCTTCAGTGCGGCAATGCTCAGCTCGACCGTGATCTCCGTCCCGTCGCGGCGCCTGATCTGGAGTTCCCGGCGAGGGTGGCGGACCACATGATCGGCGGACGCCAGGAAGCCCTGCAGACCTGTCTTGAGCGGACCTGCCGGACGACCCATCAGGTCGAACGCGTTCTTGCCGCACGCTTCATCGCGCCGCCAGCCGAGAAGATTTTCGGCCTGCGTGTTCCAGTCCAGGATGATGCCCCGCACGTCGGTCTGGATGAAGGCGTCGAGCGCGGTTTCGATGATGCCGCGTGCGAGTTGTTCGCTTTCGCGCAGCGTCTCCTGCGACCGCCGGCTTTCGGTCATGTCGCGGCCGACGAAGAAGAAGCGCTTGGCCGGCTTTGACCATGTACCAAGCCATGACAGCCACACCTCGCGCCCGCTCTTGTGCATGCAGCGCGTGTCCGACATCTTCGGACGCAGTCCCTGCCGCGCCGCACGCATTTCATCGCGGGCTTTCTCGAGATGCTCGGGATGAATGAAGTCGACCCCGCTGCGGCCGATCATTTCGTCCGGCCGATAGCCCAGTATCGCCTCGCAGCTCGGGCTGATCTGAACCAGAAATCCCCTGCCGTCCAGCACCATGATCAGATCTTGAGACGTTTCGAAAATGCGGCGAAGCTCTTCGGTTTGCTGCCGCAGCACCTGCATGGTCTTGTTGCTTTCGGTGATGTCGCGCACCACCTTCGAAATGCCGATGATCGTGCCTGAGGAAGACTTGATTGGGGAAATGCCGATCGAGACCTCGATCGGGCTGCCGTCCTTGCGCCGGCGCACCGTCTCGCTGTGTTCGAAGCGTTCGCCCGAGCCGATCTGGCGCAGCGTGTCCCGGATCTCCGGCTTCCGGTCGTCGGGGACGAGCAGCGTGATGTTCTGGCCGACGGCTTCCGCCGTGCCATATCCGAACAACCGCTCTGCCGCCGGATTCCAGCCGGTGATGGTGCCGTCGAGCGACATCGTGATGATGGCGTCGCTGGAGGATTCTACCGCCGCGTTGAATAACCGTTCCCGCTCGGCATGATGGTCGCGCGCGGCCTCCGTGCGGCGATGTTCCAGAACCTCCTGCTGAAGCGCGGCCTTCTTCGCGCTGACCTCCTCGATCGCCTGTGCGAATGCGCGCGCGAGCACCCCGGTCTCGCCGCGCGCGTCCACCGGAATCGCGCCCTTGCCGTTGCTCGCCACCCCCTGAACGGCCTCAGTGAGCCGCACGATCGGCCGCGTCAGCGACCGCGCGATCAGCAGCGCCAGCACCGCCGCCGACAAGACAGCGATCGCCCCGACCAGAAGCGAGGTATTCCTGATGCTCGCCGCCGGCGCCATGATCACCGCGTTCGAGGTGGTCTCGATCACCGCGACCCATTCCGAACCGGCCAGCACGGCAGGCGCAAATGCGACGCCGTTGGATCGCCCGGTTTCATTCGCAACGATCTCGGCGCTGCCTTGCTTGGCCCCCGCTTGCGCCGTCAGGTGCGGGAAGTCCGCCTTCCAGTCGTTGGGCCTGCCGAGCAGCGCCCCGAATTCACGCGAACGATCGGGATGAATGAGATAATCGCCGGAGCGGTTGACGACATAGATTGCCTCGCCCGGCCACACCGACGCCCGGATGCGATCGAAGGCGCGCCGCATGTCGACGTTGATCATAAAGACGCCGAACGGCTTGCCGTCGCTCGAAACGATCGGTGTCGCGACGCGGATTGTCGGCCTGTGCACCTCTTCGATCAGTCCGTTGAAGCGGCCCAGATTGAGCGGCGAGACGTAAGTCTGCATGGGACCGAGCCGCATCGTTTCCTGGAAGTAGTCGCGATCACCTCGCTTCTGCAGGCCTTCTTCCGGGACGATCCGAACCGTCCCCTTCGGTCCGTTGCGGTCGACCCGGACCAGCTCGCGTCCGTCATCGTCGATACCGATGATCCGGAACATCGAATAGCTGGGCTTGGCTTCGAGCTCCGCCGCAAGGCGCGATGCGATCCGGTCGCGCCAGGTTTTTTCAGAGACGCCGTCGGCCGGATCGGTGCCGCCGGCCGTGCGGGCGCGGACCAGTCCCTGCAGCGCCGCGGCCGAACGAAAGCCCGCGACATCACCGGTCGCGCTGGCCGCGTAATATTCGAGGTCGGTCGCGACCTGCCGCGAATGCGTCTCGATGCGATCGCGGGCGCGCTGCAGCAGTGCCTGTTCCAGATTGCGATAGCTCAGCCATCCGACCGCAGAAACCGCGATCGCGACCAGCGCAATCATTGCGGTGGCAAGCTTGGTTGTGAGCGTCATGTCGGTGGTCGTCCGCCCCCGCTCCGGCCCGGCAGGCTGCCGGCCAAATCGGATGCTATGGTGCATCATGGGGAGGAAGCAACACCGCCGGCCGGCCGCGGCGTTCCGCACCTGGCGGCTTCCAGAGCCCTCACGACGGCTGTCAGCAGGTCGGCGGGCCGGAACGGCTTCTGCAGGCTGGAGACGGCGCCCAGCTTGGTGGCCATGGTCAGGAAGTCGGGAGCGCCGTCCGCGTCCGAAGTGACCGGCCGTCCCGAGATGACGATGATCGGCAGCTGTGGCCGGCGCTGGCGAACCATCTGCATGGTCTCGAATCCATCCATTCCAGGCATGAATATGTCGAGGAACAGCAGATCGAAATCACCGCTCTCGCATAATGCCAGGCCTTTTCGTCCCCCGTCTGCGGTGACCACATTGTGGCCGGCGCGTTCGAGCAGCAGGCGAACGGTCATCTGGACCGCCGCATCGTCATCAACGACCAGTATTCTTGCCAATACAGAAAGGTCTCCGGCTCCGCTGGGATCAGATCAACGGCAAGTTGCGACTTATGCCGAATCGTCCATTTGTCGCAACACCTTCCTTGGCAGGAACGTGGCGGTCGCGGCGTTACCTGGCGATTAAGAAAATCTGATATCTGCATGATGCCGTGCAGACGACGGCCAGGCGCTCGCGCAGCGCGCGCGATTCGTCTGTGCGAAGCGACGAGGCTGCGAAGCGTCAGTTGCTGAGATACTCGGGAAAACGCGACCGGATCCGGGCAAGTTCGCTCAGCGTGCCCGACAGATGGGTGCGCAGGTGCTTCTGCGCATCGTCGGGTTCGCCGGCATCGATCGCTTTTGCGATCAGCCTGTGATGCCGCACGATGCCCTGCGCCTTTCCGGGCGAGGGCAGGTGCAGCCGGCGCAACCGGTCGATATGCCCGCTCCGGCTTCGCACCAGCGCCCAGATGTCCTGCTTGTCGGCGGCCGTGTAGAGTTGGCTGTGAAATTCGTTATCGGCGGCCATGAACTTTTCGAAGTCGCCATCTTTGGCATATTGCTGCTGGCGGGCGATCGTCGCGTGGAGTTCGACGGCGAGCGTCTTGTCGTGCCGCATCGCGAGCCCGCGCACGATTTCGAGTTCGACTGCCTGCCGCAGGAAATGCGCCTGCTGCGCCAGCCGTACGTCGACGCGGCTGACCACGGTGGCATATTGCGGGAAGACGTCGACCAGCCCTTCCTCCTCGAGCCGCATCAGCGCATCGCGGATCGGCGTCGAACTGACGCCGAACTGGCTTGCCAGCGTGGCGCGCGACAGCGGCGATGCCGGCGGCAGCTCCAGCGAGATGATCATGCCGCGCAGGCGCTCGAACACCTGCGGCGCGGCCTGGCGATCGCGATCGAGCCCGCTCGTGGAGCGCGGCGCGCGGCGCGAAGCGGTTTGCGAGGGAGCCATCGGGCGATCGGCCGGTTCAGAAGGGCTTGCTTCAAATGCACTAATACATTAGTGCATTTGTGCGACGAGGTCAATAAAACCGGGAGGAGATGTGCGGTGAACAACAGGATTTGGAGCGTTTGTGTTGGCGCCGTCGCGATGTTGACGGTGCTGACGGGCGCGCCGGCCTCGGCGCAGCAAAAATCAGAGGTGACGCTGTCGCGGCAGCCTGGCATCTTCTACATGCCCTCGCACATCATGGAAAAGAACAAGCTGATCGAGAAGCACGCCGCTTCCCTCGGCGCTCCCGGCGTCACCACCAAGTGGATCAATCTGAGCGGCGGCGGCGCACAAACCGACGC
>CADEDX010000610.1 GCA_902826195.1 uncultured Bradyrhizobium sp.
GGTCAAGCCAGCCATAAAGTACATCCGCGATGAGATTGAAGAGCACGACGAGACAGGCGAAGACGAAGGTCACGGCCATCACCACCGGCGTGTCGTTGGAGAGGATGGAGGAGATCAAGAGCGAGCCGATTCCGGGAATTCGAAATATCTGTTCGGTGACGATGGCGCCGCCGAACACCGCGGGCATCTGCAGCGCGACCAGCGTGACGACCGGGATCAGTGCGTTGCGCATCGCGTGCTTGATGATCACCCGGGCCTGGCCGAGGCCCTTGGCGCGGGCCGTGGTGACGTAGTCGAGCCGGATCACGTCCAGCATGGCCGAGCGCACGAAGCGGGTCATCGAGGCGGCCTGGAACAGGCCGAGCACCATCACCGGCATGATGGCCTGCCGGACCTGTTCGACCACCCAGCGGAATCCGGTCGCCTTGATGTCGGAGCTGTAAACGAACGGCAGCCAGTCCAGGGTGATCGAAAACAGCAGGATGAACAAAAGACCGGTGAAGAAGGTCGGCAGCGAAAAGCCGATGAAGGCGAGCGTGTTGGCGACCTGGTCGAAGATCGAATACGGCCGGGTCGCGGCGAACACGCCGACCGGGATGGCGATGCATAGCGCCAATATCTGCGCCGAGCCGATGACGTAAAGCGTCGCCGGCAGGCGCTGCAGGATCAGCGTGTCGACGTTCATCCGGCTGACGAAGGAAAATCCCCAGTCGCCGTGCAGCATGGCCGTGATCCAGTGCAGGTAACGCAGGTAGATTGGATCGTCGAGGCCGAACTTGGTCCGAAGTGCCGCGGCAACTTCGGGCGGCACGTTCGGATTGGTCGCGAGTTCGCTGAAGGGATCGCCGGGCGCCAGCGCCAGCACGATAAACAGCACCAGCGAGATGCCGAGCAGGCTCGGCACCGCGATCAGGAGACGACGCAGCACATACTGGCTCATGAGGGAAGAACCCCGTCAGCGATCAGCCCGTCGCCTCGCGGTACCAGTCGAACAGATTGTCAGTCTCGTTGGCCCAGCCGCTGATCACCGGACGCAAGCTGTTGGCGGAGGCTTCCACTTTCAGACGGTGCATGACAGGGATGAAGACGACATCCTGCATCATGATTTCGTTGGCCTTGATGTAAAGCGCGGCCCGCTTGACCGCATCCGTTTCGCCCTCGGCCGCATCGACCGCCGCGTCGTAATCCTTATTGACCCAGCGCGGGAAATTGACGCCCTGCCACTTGTTCTCTTTCGTAGCGACATTTCGCGAATGAAAGCGGCGCATCAATTGGGAAGGATCCGGCTGGCTCATCGGGATCTGGAACATCTCGATGTCGGCGTAGAATTTGGCATAGGTGTCGGGGTTGGCGACGTCGGAGGAGAAGAACACCGAGGCGACCACCGATTTCAGCTCGACGTCGATGCCGGCCTTCTGGCAGGCCTGCTTGACGATGGCTTGGGTCTTCTGGCGCGGGCCGTTGATCGCGGTCTGGTACAGGAGCTTCAGCTTCTTGCCGTCCTTTTCGCGGATGCCGTCGGCGCCTACTTTCCAGCCGGCGTCTTCCAGCAGCTTGGACGCCTTCTCGATGCTAAACTCCCAAGTGGTGTTCTTGGAGACGAACTGCTCGGGGCCGTTGAGGAAGTTGGAGGTGACGCGTCCGGCACGACCGTAGATAACCTTCTTGACCGCCTCGCGATCGACCAGCATGGCGAGCGCCTTGCGCACCGCCGGGTCGGAAAGCAGCGGATGCTTGGTCTTGATCGAGGAACGCTCGCCATCGATCTCGGTATTGGGATCGGTGAAGTTCAGCGCGATGAATTCGGTGTCGCCGCCGACCGCATAGACGGTCTTGCCCTTGCCGCCCTTTTCCAGCCGCAGCAGCACGTCGTCTTCCACCTGGATGTTCCAGCCGAAATCATACTCGCCGGTCTGGATGACGGCGCGCGCGGCCGATACTGCGTCGCCGCCGCCCTTCATCTCGAGCGTATCGAAGTGCGGGCGGTTCGGCATGTGGTAGTCGGGATTGAGCTCGCCGCGGATGACGTCGCCCGGCTTGAACTCGATGAATTTGTAGGGACCGGTGCCCACGGGAGAGAGGTTGTTCGGGGCCTCGCGGGATTTGGCGCCATTGTATTCCGCGAACAGATGTTTCGGGATGATGCTGCCGGGCGCGCCGACAAAGGCGTCGGCCCAGAACGGCGTCGGCTTCTTGAAGGTGATGCGGACGGTGAGGTCGTCGATCTTCTCGACGGTGATGTCGCGGTGAACGCCGATGGTCACGGTGGCGGTGGCGGGATCGCGGGCGTATTCCCAGTTGAACACCACGTCATCGGCGGTGAAGGGCTTGCCGTCATGCCATTTGACGCCGGGCTTGAGCTTCCAGGTCACCGACATGCCGTCGGCGGCGAGGCCGCCATTCTGCAGCGAGGGAATTTCGGCGGCCAGCACCAGCTTCATGTTGCCATCGGCGTCCCAGCAGGCGAGCGGCTCGTAGAACAGGCGCGAGCCATCCTGGTCCTTGGTGCCGGTGGCGAAATGCGGGTTCAGCAGGGTCGGTCCCTGCCACCACAGCAGCTTCAGCGCGCCGCCGCCGCCGCGCTTGGTCGGCTTGTAGGCCGAGGGGCTCTCGGCCATCGCGACGCCGCCGATCGCCAGAATCTGCGTCGCCATCGGCGCGGTGAGGCCGAAAGCCAGCATCCGCTGAACGAAGCCGCGGCGGTCCATGCGGCCGTCCTTCACCTCGTCGATCATGGTTCGCAGTTCGTGGTCCAGCATCGTCGTCCCCGTTTGTCCTGGTGTTTGTGATGAGCCGCCGGGCGGCGGCATTGGCATGATTTTCCAGTAAGATGGCACACCAAATACCCCGGAGGTCAACGTCTGGCTGTCGACATTAAGCGGTACGGGGGTGGGTTTTGACGTTTTCCTGGGCAGAAAGTGACGGTGCCGCACATCGCTTCGGCAATCCTGCGCTTCTGCCGCGGCAAAACCGCGCGGAATCGCACTCCGCACTGCAAAAAATTTGGTCAGAGCAGGCCGACTGCCAGCCGTTGTAAGGTCTTAATGGTGAGGCGCGCGAAACGCGTCTCGAACCATGAGAGCCCGTGGTCCATCATTCGAGACGCCGCGGAGCCTGTCATCGGGCGTGCATACGCGCGACCCGGTGGCGGCTCCTTCAGGATGAGGATTCAAGTCTCTGACACAACAGGCCCAGTCCAGGCCAACTCAGACCCGCGACATGTCCAGCGGCGGCGCGACGCTGTCCGGCAGCGGGCTGATATAAGGTGTGCGGCTGGTGCGCTTCTTGAGGTCGGCCTGGGCCGCGGCGATCAGCTCCGGCTCCGTCAACGCGCGGACGCCAAGGCCGGCCATCGCCTTCGCCGCCTGCACCATGGCCTTGTGGGCGTGCGGGCTCTTGCCCTGCGCCACCACCTGCCATGTGTGAAAGGGGGTGCCGATCGCGACCGTCGGAGCATGGACCTGCACGGTCGGCACCACCCAGCTGACGTCGCCGACGTCGGTCGAGCCGATCTGCGGGTTGCGCTTGGCATCCAGCGGCACGATGAAATCGGCCAGCGGCCGGTCGGTCGGGTCCATGCCGATCGAATAGTAGACGGTCTCGATATCCTTGTCCGTCAGCGTGGACTGGATCTGCTTTGCGAAATTCTTGTCCGTGTCGTCGAAATGCGGCGGGCCGAGGTCTTCCATGATGCCGTGCAGCGCCTGCTCGAGCGGCGTGTTCGGCAGGATGTTGGACACCGCGGAAATGATCTTCATTTCCACGCTCGTTTCGGTCATCAGCGCCGCGCCCTGCGCGATCTTGTGGACGCGCCCCACCAGTTCGTTCATGCCGGGAAGGTCGCGGGCGCGGATCGAATAGCGCACCCGCGCATGGGCCTGTACGACGTTGGGGGCGATGCCGCCGCTGTCGAGCAGGGCGTAATGGATGCGGGCGTCGCTCGGCATGTGTTCGCGCATGTAGTTGACGCCAACATTCATCAGCTCCACGGCGTCCAGCGCGCTGCGCCCGAGGTGCGGCGAAGCTGCGGCATGCGAGGTGCGTCCGATGAAGATGAAATCGGCGCGGGTGTTGGCGAGCGACGGCGTCACCACGACTTCCCAGAAACTCGACGGGTGCCAGGTGATCGCGATATCGGCATCCTCAAAGGCGCC